>JANOOJ010000277.1:0-2924 GCA_031421295.1 Novosphingobium sp. | reverse complement strand
CCCCACCCGGCCACCCTAATCCAGGTTTACCCTATGGGTGGCCGGGTGGGGGAGCGGGCCGGTACCGCAAGCCCATGACGGATGTCATGGGCGCACCAACAAGGACTCGCGAAGAAAGGTTCATCTGTAACCATTTTTCGCTTCACACCGACGATTTGCGGGCTAGTCTCTGCCGCAATAGCCCCCAAACGGGCAGGCAATCTTACGGGGATGCGCAGATGAAAGACATGGCCACCTGGAACGCGGGCGACTGGACAGCGGTGATCGCCGCTATCGCCCTGTTCGCGTTCCTCGCAATCGGCGGACTGATCGCTGCGCGCAAAAGCGAAGAGGTGGTTGGTCACCCGCGCGGGCTGTTCGTGCTGTTCTACGCCGAAATGTGGGAGCGCTTTTCCTATTACGGGATGCGCGCGCTGCTGGTGCTATACCTCACCAAGCACTGGATGTTCGGCGATGGCAAAGCCAATCTGGTCTACGGCGCCTATGGCGCGCTGGTCTATATCACCCCGGTGCTCGGCGGACTGATCGCGGATCGCTACCTCGGCCAGCGCAAGGCGGTAATCTTCGGCGGCGTGCTGCTGGCTTTGGGCCACGGGCTGATGGCTGTCGAAGGCAATGGCGGACAAAGCGATCCCACGATCAACGTGTTCTGGGCGGCGCTGGCTTTCATCATCGTCGGCTCGGGCTTTCTCAAGGCGAATATCTCGGTGATCGTCGGGCAGCTCTACAAGATGACCGACGTGCGCCGCGATGCGGCCTATACGATTTTCTACATGGGGGTGAACGTCGGTGCCGCGCTGGGGACGATCCTGGTCGGCTATCTGGGGGAGACGATCGGCTGGTCCTATGGCTTCGGCCTCGCCGGCATCGGCATGGTCATCGGCCTGATCATCTTCGTGATCGGCCGCCCGTCGCTGCGCGGCCGCGGCGAAGCACCCGCTCCGCTGACCCAGAAGCGCGAGTTTTCGCTCTATGGCATCGGGCTGGCCGCAGTGGCGGTGATATGGATGCTCATCCAGTACCAGGGCGTGATCCAGAACCTGCTCGGCATCTCGGGCGGGTTGATGCTGGGGTATACGCTGGTGACAGCGGTGTTCACCCTACCCTACGGCAGTTGGTCCGCCGCGCCGAAGGCGCATCTCAACACCATGCTGGTGGGCGTGTTTCTGATCATCTTCTACTTCCTGTCATCCGCGCTGGGCCTGCCCACTTCGGAACCGAGCATACCGGTCAACTTCACGCTTTCTCTCCCATTTATCGGCGCGTTCTCGATCGGGACGGTCTCGGTTGCCGCCGTGTTCGCGATAATCGGCGCGATCCTCGCGCTGGCGATCGCGGTCATCGAAAAGCGCACGATCGAAAGCCAGCCGCGCGACCGCATGTACGCGATGCTGTTCCTGATCGCGCTCAACCCGATCTTCTGGGGGCTGTTCGAGCAGGCGGGCGGCAGCCTCAACCTCTATACCGACCGTTATGTCGACCGGGCCGGTGTGCCGACCAGCCTGTTCCAGTCGATCAACCCGATCTACATCGTGATGCTTGCGCCGATTTTCGCGGCGCTGTGGCAATGGCTCGGACGCAAGGGGCTCGAGCCTTCGGCTCCGGCCAAGTTCGGGCTGGCGCTAACTCAGGTCGGGATCGGCTTCCTGGTGTTCGTGTGGGGAGCCAACTCGGTCGGCGTGGCGGCGATGACCCCGGTGTTCTTCGTCTTCATGCTCTATCTGATCCACACCACCGCCGAGCTGTGCCTTTCCCCGGTGGGCCTTTCGGCGATGGCGCGGCTGGCCCCGATCCAGCTGGCCAGCTTCGTGATGGGCGCGTGGTTCTACATGACAGCAGTCGGCAATTTCGTCGCGGGCAAGATCGGCGAAGCGACCGGAGGCGTAGGCGGCGAGATGTCCAAGGAGCTGACACTGGCGATCTATTCCAAGATCGGCTGGATCACGATCCTGATCAGCGTGGTGGTCCTGCTCCTCTCGCCCATCGTCAAGAAATGGATGCATCTCGACACCCTTGAGGACCGCGTGACCCCCGGCGACCAGCAGACGGTCTATGGCGGTGGCGAGGGCGAGAATACCGACGGTTCGCTGCCAAAGCGCAGCTGATTGGAGCAAGTGGGGCCGAACATGGATGCGCTAACTTCGCTGATCGCTGCCTCGGTAACGTTTCTGGGCACCCATTTCGCGCTGTCGCATCCGTTGCGCGCGCCGCTGGTCAAAGCGATCGGCGCGGCGGGCTTCCAGATCGTCTATTCGCTGGTCGCGCTGGCCAGCTTCGGGTGGATGATCTGGGCCTTCCGCGCGGTCGGACCGGGCGGGGTCCTGCTATGGAACGGTAGCGGCGACGTTCTGTGGGCCGTCACCAGCGTACTGACGCTGCTCGCGCTGACGCTGTTCCTCGGCTCCCTCGCCCGCAATCCCGCGTTGCCCGCGCCCGGCGCAGAAAAGCTGGCGGTGCTCGAACCGCGCGGCGCTTTCCTCGTCACGCGGCACCCGATGATGTGGGGATTCGCGCTATGGGCGCTCGCGCATATTCTCGTCAGCCCAACCCCGCGCTCGCTGGTTCTGGCGGGCGCGATCCTGTTCCTCGCGCTGGTCGGCGCGCATCTGCAGGATGGCAAGAAGCAGGTGCTGATGGGCACGGCGTGGAGCCAGTGGGAAAGCAGGACCAGCTACTGGCCACGCTGGGGCAATTTCGCGCAGATCGGCTGGAAGCTATGGCTGGCCGGACTGGCCGGCTGGCTGCTGGCGACCTGGGCGCATATCTGGCTGGGCTACATCCCAGCGGGCGTGTGGCGGTGGATCTGAGCACGAATTGACGCGCGACACGGGTTGTTATACACGTATGACAATTAGAAAGGCTTCATCATGCTTGCCGTCCGCCTCGATCCCGAACTCGAATCACGTCTCACCGCCGTAGCCAAG
>JANOOJ010000276.1:0-6953 GCA_031421295.1 Novosphingobium sp. | reverse complement strand
GTGGTGCCGTGCCACAAATATGACGGGAACAGCACCAACAGCCCCTCGCGCGGCTGGACCACGCGGCGCGGCGGCAGGTCCAGACCCAGCGCCGCGTCGGGCACTCCGAAGGCGAGCGCCCCCGCCCCGGTGCCGTCTCGCACCTCGTCGGGCAGCCTCACATACAGCGCGCTGCTCAGCCAGCCTGCCGGGTGCATATGGCTGATGTGGAAGCCCTCGCTGGCAAGCCGCACCGACCACGAGGCGGAGAACGCGACCTGCCCGGTGTTGCGCGCCAGGAACGGATGCCCGACATCGCTACGCAGCGAGGCGAGCCGCGTCTCGATCGCGCCTTTTACGTGATGGGCGAGCGCAAGGATCGCCGGATCGGCACTTTCGAACAATTGGCCGCGCGTCTGCGTCCCGCCGCGCAGCGACTGGTCGGCGGGGTGCGCGCTGCCAAGGTGGCGTGCGGCGAGTGCCACCTCGATTCCGGCGGGCAATTCGACCGCGAGTTCCATCACGAATTCGTCGTAGCGGCACAGCCACTCCTCGCGCGGGTCACCCATCAGACGCCAGGCGGTGCCGAGCAATGCCCAGCCCGATTGGTCGTCTGGCGCGAGCCGGTTCGCCGCCATCGCCGCCTGCGCCGCCTGTGCCGGTTCGCCCAGCCGGATCAGGACATGCGCCATGGTCGCATGCGCCGGGGCATAGTCAGGCTCGGCATCGAGCGCCTTATCGAGCCGGGAGTAGGCCTCGTCGTCGCGGCCGAGCGCGCTCAGCGCCCGGGCGGCAAAGATCGTGACCATCGTATCCGCCCCGAACCGCGCCTCCGCTGCCTCGGCCCAGGCGAGCAGCTGGACCATATCGTTATGACCCTTGGCCGCCTCAAGCGCCGCGACCCATAGTGCTCCGGTTTCGGGCACCAGCGCCAGCGCCTGCCGATAACCGTCGAGCGCCTCGCCTGCACGGCCAAGCTGCGGCAGCAGAGTCGCGAGCGCGACCTGCGCCTCGATCAGGTTCGGCTGTGCGGCGATGGCCCGGCGATAGGCGCGCTCGGCCTCGTCGAACCGGCCGAGATCGGCGAGCACATGGCCGCGCATGGTCGCCGTCTCAGGCGCGCGCAGCCCGCCGCCCCAGGCACGGTCCAGCGCAGCGAGCGCTTCGGGCAAACGATCGAGCCGGCGCAGCTCGACCCCGCGGTTGTGCCACACCGCGCGGTCGCCCGGGTTGCGCGCGAGTTGCGCGTCGAGCGCCGCCAGCGTGGCCGCCGATCCGGCCGGGCCGATTCCGTTCATTCGGGGAAACCTCGCAAAGAAAAAGGCGTCCCGGCGGGTAAGCCAGGACGCCTTTTTACGGTTGTTCCGTTTAGTGGCGTTGGGATCTACCCATCCTGGCGAACGTCGCGGCGTTCGGCAATACGCGCGCGTTTGCCGGTGCGACCGCGCAGGTAGTAGAGCTTGGCCCGGCGCACGATACCGCGGCGGACCACCGTGATGCTGTCGATGTTGGGCGAGTAGAGCGGAAATACGCGCTCGACGCCCTCGCCGAAGCTCATCTTGCGAACGGTGAAGTTCGATCCGAGGCCACGGTTCGAGCGGGCGATGCACACGCCTTCATAGGCCTGCACGCGGGTGCGTTCGCCTTCGACGACGCGAACGCCAACCCGCAGCGTATCGCCAGCCCGGAAATCGGGGATCTGCTTCTTCGACTTGAATTCCTCGATGGCTTCCGCCTCGAGCGTCTGGATCAGGTTCACTGGTCCGGTTCCTCATCTTCACGCCGCGCGCCAGAGGCAGGCTGAACCCGAGCGCCGAGGTGACGCTCCCAAAGGTCCGGCCTGCGTGACCGTGTATCGACTTCCGCCTGCCGTTTCCGCCAGGCTGCGATCTTCGCATGATCCCCCGATCGCAGCACTTCGGGGATCGTGCGCCCTTCCCACATCGCGGGCCGGGTATAGTGCGGATACTCGAGCAAACCGTTCTCGAACGACTCTTCGGTACCGCTGGAAGGCGCGCCCATTACGCCGGGAAGCAGCCGAATGCAAGCGTCGAGCAGCATCAGCGCGGCAGGCTCGCCGCCCGACAACACGATATCGCCGACCGAGACTTCCTCGACCCGGCACCCCGCGAAAATCCGCTCGTCGAACCCCTCGAACCGCCCGCACAGGATGGTGACGCCGGGCCCTGCGGCGAGCGCACGCACGCGGGCCTGGGTGAGCGGTGCGCCGCGCGGGGTCATGACGAGGACCGGGCAGTTTGGTTGGGCCACGAGTGCGTGATCAATCGCCGCCGCGAGCACATCGGCCCGCAGCACCATCCCCGCCCCGCCGCCCGCGGGGGTGTCATCGACGGTACGGTGCTTGTCGATCGCAAAATCGCGGATTTGGATGGTCTCGAGCGCCCACTTCCCCTCCTCCCGCGCACGTCCAGCAAGGGAGACGCCGAGTGGGCCGGGGAACATCTCGGGGTAGAGGGTGAGGACGGTGGCGGTGAAGGTCATTTGCGAAACGCTGAGAGCACCCAGCGCCAGAAGCGGGCCTCCAACAGCATCAGTTTTGCAACAAGCGGCGGAACACCCTGCGCCTCAAGGTCGGCGATTTTGGCTTGCGGCCTCCACATCACCCGGAAAGCCAGCGCGGCGAGCCGGACCTCGAATCCGACAATGATCGCGAGCCCGGCGTACCGCAGCCACGAGAGCTGCGGCAGCATCCGTTGCTCCGATGTCGGTACAATCAGGCCGGCAAGCCACAATCCAGAACAGACTACCGCAGTCCCCCCGAGCAGCAACCTGGCAGCGCCATGGCGTTTGCGGAAGCATAGCCAATACAGGACCGGCAGCGTCAGAAATATATCGACCAGCAGAGCCGCCTCGAAGCTGGGACCTTGGCCAGGCGGCGGCACACCTCCGATCGACGCGATCAATATACCAGCCACAAGGAACAGCAACAACGCCATTGAATAGAACCAGTTAACGACGATTGTTTTGCGCAAATCAGTCATAGTTTCCATTCCACAGATTCAAACGGTCCAGTTCTCGATCGTCAGCCCCGGCACATCGGCGAAGTCACCTTCGTTGTTGGTCACCACCGTTGCCCCGATGCTCAGCGCATGCGCGGCCAGCAACCGGTCGAAGCGGGCGCGTTTGAAGGGCAGGCGCGCATAGGCTTGGGCGGCGGCTTCGTCGAATGGAAGCAGCGGTACATTGCGGATGAAAGTTTCCAGCACCACCGGGGTCGGCGGCTTACCCAAGTTCGAACCCAAAGCAATCTCGGCGAAACTAATCGCCGAAATTGCTAGCTCTCCGGGTCTGCATTGCTGCAAGCGCTCCGCCATCGACGGAAACCGTCCAGATATGGCGAAGATAGCGCTATCGGCGTCGATCAAAAATTTGATCACGCATTGCCTTTCGCAGCCTTGCGAGCCGCGATAGTGCTTGGTCGCTCCTCAAACTCACGAAGTTCACGGGGCAATGGTTCGAGCCATGGGCATTTGCCCCAGAATCCGCTGATGTCGAGCTTCTGCTGGGGCGGTTCGATCCGCTGGAGCGAATAGACGCCGTCCGGGGCAACCGTGAGGTCCATTTCCATTCCCGCCTCCAATCCCAACGCCTTAGGCAACCGCAACGCGAGCGAATTGCCTGATTTGAATACCTTGGCGCGATAATGCGGAGCCAAGCCCGGCTTTCTCGCAGGTTCCGTACCAGCCGCATTGAAGGTTTGCGGCATTTCGCGAACTGTGTTCTTTTCGCGCTTGTTCATCGGAGCCTCCGTATATACGGCCTGTATATACCTATGGACGGGAGCCTGCAAGTGCCGCGACTGACAATTGCATCCGTTTTGGTCTTGCTGTCGCTGTTCACCGCCGCCGCCCAGGCCGAGGAAATCGGCGAGTGCCGATTCGAGCGCGACACCCTGACCTTCGCCGGAACGCCGCTCGAGCAGGCGACCTGTCTGCTGCGCAAGATCGAGCTGCTGGCGGTGCGCAAGCCGCAGCCGTTGCCCAAGGCCATCACGCGGCTGATGGTTGAAGGCGGAGCACCGAGCGCGGCGATGAAGCAAGCGGCGATCGATGCGTTTCCCGAGCCTTATCGCACCTACGCGATCGAACACGCCAATGCCCCGGTCTCGCAGACCGAGGCGGGAATGCCGCTGCAATATTTCGTGATCCACGATACCAGCACGCCGTTCTACAAAAGCGAGCCGTTTCCCCAACGCCTGAACGATGACCCGGTGGTCAACAGCTTCACGCCGTACATGGACGGCAGCTTCGCCGAGCGGCCGGTCGCGCATATCTTCCTCAACCGCGTCGGCCAGATCTGGGCGGGGCACGAGTTTCAGGAAGGCTGGCGCGCGACCAAGCTGGAATCGCGGGTGATCGGCGCGCCAGCGCGCGGGCGGTTCGTGCATATCGAAACGGTCCAGCCGCGCCGCTTCCTGCCCGGCGCGACCAGCCGCGGGCAGACCCATGGACCCAAGCCGGGTTTTACCCGCGAGCAGTACCGGATGCTGGCGGCGCTTTACGTCTATGTCAGCGCGCGCGCCGGACGCTGGCTGATCCCGGCGCAGCACAATACCGTCGACGCGGGAATTCCCGAGGCGCACGACGATCCGCAGAATTTCGAGCTGAAGAAGTTTGGGCGGGAACTCGATCGGCTGGTCAAGGCGGGCAGCTAAGCCTCGACGTAAGCCGCGTCGATCACCAACCGGTCGCCCCATTCGGGTACGGCATCGGCGCGCATCGGGACCATGAACTTCTTTCCCGGCATTCCGTTTTCGGTGAGCCGCTCGATTTCGAGTACGTCGCCCGCGCCGTAGTTCTCGACCGCGACGCAGCGACCCAGATCGGTGCCGTCGGTCGAGACTGCGGGCAGGCCCAGCAGATCGGCGTGGTAATATTCGCCTTCGCCGAGCGGCGGCAGGGTGGAGCGCGGGACGGTCAGCACAGTGCTGCGCAAAGCCTCCGCAGCGGTGCGGTTGGCAACTTCGGCAAAGCGGGCGACGGCCCCGCCCTTGCCGTCGTCGCGCAGTTTGGTGAGGGTCAGGGCGCCGCCATTGAAGCTGGTGTGGGCTTTGAGCGTGGCGATGCCCTCGCCGAACAACTTGAGGCGGACCTCGCCCGCCACGCCATGCGCGCCCGAAACGGCGGCCAGCGTGACGGGGCGGTCCCCCCAAGCCAATTCGGCAGCCATGGCTTAGCCCTCGGCGTTTTTCTGCGTGCTTTCGCCCGTGGCGGCTTCGGCGTCGTCACCGGCGTCGCTGTTCGGGGTCGCTTCGTTGGCTTCCTCGGCAGCAGGGGCTTCCTCGGCTGCGGCTTCGGGAGCTACCTCTTCGGCAGCGGCTTCTTCGGCGGCGGGCGCATCGGCCGCAGCTTCTTCAGCAACCGGCGCTTCTTCAGCGGCGGGCGCTTCCTCAGCCGCAGCTTCAGCCACCGGTGCATCCTCGGGGGCAGCTTCCTCAGCGGCAGCTTCTTCGACAACAGGCGCTTCGGCGGCAACTTCCTCGCCCGCCGGCGCTTCGACAGCAGATTCCTCGGTTACTTCCTCGACCACCGGAGCGGGAGCCGCAGCGGCTTCCTTGGCGGCTTCCTCGGCTTCGACGGCCTTCTTGGCCTTGTCTTCAACGCGCTCCTTGGCCTTCTTGCCCGGCTCGGCCTTGTTGGGGTTGTTGGTCGCGGTCCGCTCCTTGATCCCGGCCTTGTCGAGCATCCGCGCGACGCGATCGGTCGGCTGCGCGCCGACGCCCAGCCAATAGCGGACGCGGTCTTCGATCAGCGCGACGCGCTTCTCATCATCCTTGGCGAGCAGCGGGTTGTATGTGCCGAGCTGCTCCAGATACTTGCCGTCGCGCGGGCTGCGGCTGTTGGAGACGACGACCTTGTAATAGGGGCGCTTCTTGGAACCGCCACGCGATAAACGAATTGCAACAGACATTTAAACTACCTTTCGAACAAATTGCGTTAAATCTATTTCTTGAAATTTGGGGGACCACCGAGCCCCGGAAGACCGCCGGGCATCCCGCCGCCCATGCCTCCACCAGGTCCGCCAAGCCCCGGCATGGCGGCGCCCAGACCACCCTTGGCGAACAGCTTGCCGAGCCCGGCGAGCCCGCCCATCTTCCTGATCTGCTTCATCGCGCGCTCCATTTCCTGGTGCATCTTGATGAGCTTGTTGATGTCCTGAACCTGCGTGCCCGAACCCTTGGCGATCCGGATCTTGCGTTTGGCGTTGAGCAGATCGGGCCGGGTCCGCTCCTTGGGGGTCATCGAACCGATGATCGCGTCCATATGGAGCAGGACCTTGTCGTCCACGCCGCCTTGCGCCATCGCCGCCTTGGCCTTTTTCATCCCCGGCATCATGCCCGCCAGCGCGCCGAGCCCGCCCATCTTGGTCATCTGGCGCAATTGCTGGCGCAAATCGTTCATGTCGAACTGACCCTTGGCCATCCGCGCGGCCATCGCCTCGGCCTCGGCCTCGTCGATCGAAGCGGCGGCCTTCTCGACGATCGAGACGATGTCGCCCATGCCGAGGATCCGCCCCGCGACCCGGCCCGGATTGAAGGCTTCGAGCGCGTCGAGCTTTTCGCCGGTGCCCGCGAACTTGATCGGCTTGCCGGTGACCGCGCGCATCGACAGCGCCGCACCGCCGCGCGCATCGCCGTCCATCCGGGTGAGGATCACGCCGGTCAGATCGACCTGCCCCGAGAAGCTCTGCGCGACGTTGACCGCGTCCTGCCCGGTCAGCGCATCGACGACCAGCAGCACTTCCTTGGGGCTGGCAATCGCGGCAACGGCCCGCATCTCGTCCATCAGCTGGCTGTCGACGTGGAGGCGGCCGGCGGTATCGAGCAGCAGCACATCGACCGCCTGCAACTTGGCCGATTGCAGCGCGCGGGTAGCGATATCGACCGGGGCCTGGCCGGTGATGATCGGCAGCGTGGCCACGCCGACCTGCTCGCCCAGCACCGCCAGCTGTTC
>JANOOJ010000275.1:0-10483 GCA_031421295.1 Novosphingobium sp. | reverse complement strand
GGCACCGACGTAAAGCGTGTGATGATCGACCTCGTAGGGTGCCGAAAGCCGGTCGATCACCTCCTGCGCCACCCGGTTGACCCGTTCGAGGTTCGAGGCATCGCGGATCACGATGGCAAACTCGTCGCCGCCCAGCCGTCCGACCAGCTCGTTCTCGCTGATCAGCTGTTCGAGCCGCGATGAAACCCGCGCCAGCAGCTGGTCGCCGACGACATGGCCCAGCGTATCGTTGACCGCCTTGAAGCGGTCGAGATCGATCATCAGGAAGGCGCAGCGGGTGCGCCACTGTTCGGCATAGCGCATCGCCTCGCCCATCGCTTCGGTGAGCATCAGGCGGTTGGGCAGGCCGGTAAGCGTGTCGTAGCGCGCGAGATAGGCGATCTTGTCCGAGCTTTCGCGCTGCTCGGTGACATCCGAACCCACGCCCCGGAAGCCGTCGAAATTGCCATGTTCGTCGAGCTTGGGCGTGCCCGACAGTTCCCACCAGCGCTGTTCGCCGGCAATCGAAACGCGCACCAGCAGGTTCGAAAAGCTCTCGCGGCGCTTGATGCGTTCGGCCAGATCATGGAGGCTTGAGGGAAACTGACCGGTATCCCAGGCCGGCCCGGCGATCATCTGGATGAACGGTTTGCCGTCGATGTCCTCGGGCGTCATGCCCAGTGCAAAGGCGAACCGCGGCGAGATCGAGCGAATCCGGCGCGAGGTATCGATCTGCCACAGCCAGTCAGCTTCACCCTCTTCGAACTCGCGCAGCAGCAGCGAGACAACTTCGCTCTTCTCCGCCATCCCGGCTTCGGCGACCTTGGCGACGAGATAGGAGCGCCCGCTCTCGACGGTTCCGGCCACTGCGATCCCCCCGAATACTACAGTTATCACCGCCATGTCGAAATTGCCGCCGACCACCAGGCTGATCGCAGCGGCAAAGCCGACGATCACGGTGAACAGCACTGTCGCAAGCGGGACAGCCGGGACAACCACCGCCGATGTGACGATCAGCATCGCCATCACCGTCCACAACTCCAGCCGCAAGCGCGGGTCGGAGCCATAGGCAAAGAACGCTATCGGCACCGTCCAGGCAAGCGCGAGCAAGATCGCGCCAAGCGACTGGGCCTTGATCTCCTGGGGCGTCAGGCGGCGGCGATCCGCGTCGCTGAGCGAGCGGTCGATCTGCGCTCCGTAGGTAAGGGTTGCGGCGAGCACCGCGATCCACCCGAACAGGGCGGCGGGATGGGTGCTGGGAAAACACAGCCGGAGCGTCGCCAGCGCCGCCACGCTGTGCGCGAGCAGCCGCGCGGCAGAAACCCTGGCAAGATTGGAATATTGCAAGCCGCGCAGCCGCGCCCAATCCCCGTCTACCGGATCGGACAGACCAAGCACTGCCATCATGGGCAGTTCTTTGGGTAGCGACGGGTTGGCAGGCTTGTTTTGCTTCACCTGCGCGTCTTAGCCGGACAATCCTTAGCACTGCGTAAAGGCTATGCCGAAACCGCGCAGGGCGCGCGGCTCGGTCAACCCGGCTCTAAGGTCGCCCGCGCATTCTCCCAGTTGCGCCCGTTGAAAGCGCGTACCGTCGGCTCAAGCGCATGCCCCGGATCGAGACAGCGGAAATTGACGCTCCAGCAAGTAGGGTGCGAGCGCGGCTGGTAGAAGCTTTTGACCCCACAAACCCGGCAGAACAAATGCTCGGCCGTGCCCGAGCCAAAGCGGTAGGAGGTCAGTTCCTTCTGCCCCTGCCGCAGATCGAAATCGGGATGCGGCACGATCAGATGAAGATAGCCGGTCTTGCTACAAATCGAGCAGTTGCAATCGAGCAGTTCGGACGGCGGCTCGATCGAGATCGCAAACCGCACCGTGCCGCAATGGCAACCGCCCTCAACCATCATTCGACGGTCACGCTCTTGGCCAGATTGCGTGGCTGATCGACGTCGGTGCCTTTGACGCAGGCCACATGGTAGGCGATCAGCTGGACCGGCACCGCATAAACCAGCGGCGCGATCAGCGGGTGGACCTTGGGCATCTCGATGGTGGCGAGGCAGCCCTCCCCCGCCTCGGCCAGCCCTTCGGCGTCGGAGACCAGCACGATCTTGCCGCCACGCGCGCGGACTTCCTGCATATTGCTGACGGTCTTCTCGAACAGCGGTCCGGACGGGGCCAGCACGATCACCGGCACTGCCTCGTCGATCAGCGCAATCGGCCCGTGCTTCATTTCACCCGATGCATAACCCTCGGCATGAATATAACTGATTTCCTTGAGTTTCAACGCACCTTCGAGCGCGAGTGGATAATCCGGTCCGCGCCCCAGATAGAGCACGTCGCGCGCCGGAGCGATAAGGTGCGCCATGGCGGCAATCTCGTCGTCATGCGCCAGCGCGGCGTTGAGCGCGGCGGGGGCCTCGGTCAGATGCTTGACCACCTCGGCCTCTTCGGCGCGGTCGAACCGGCCGCGCTTGACCGCAAGATGCGCAGCGAGCGCGGCGAGGACTGCGAGCTGGCAGGTGAAGGCCTTGGTCGAGGCGACCCCGATCTCGGGCCCGGCGTGGGTCGGGAGCAGCAGATCGGCCTCGCGCGCCATCGAGCTGGTGGGCACATTGACCACCACCGCGATGGTCTGCCCGGCCGCCTTGCAATGGCGCAGTGCCGCCAGCGTATCGGCGGTCTCCCCCGATTGCGAGATGAACAGCGCCAGCCCGCCCTCCTCCAGCACCGGGTCGCGGTAGCGGAACTCGGAGGCGAAATCGATATCGACCGGCAGCCGCGCGAAGGTCTCAAACCAGTATTTGGCGACCATCCCGGCGTAGTAGCTGGTCCCGCAGGCGACGATGGTGACGCGGTTGATGGTCGACAGGTCGAAGTCGATCTGCGGCAGCGCGACGCTCTGATCGACCTGGCGGATGTAGCTGCGCAGCGTCTGGGCGACGACGGTGGGCTGCTCGAAGATTTCCTTCTGCATGAAGTGGCGGTAATTGCCCTTCTCGACCGCTGCCGCCGACGCCCCCGATGTGGTAACTTCACGCTCCACCGGATTGTTATCTTTATCGAATATCTGCGCCCCATCGCGCGCGACGATGACCCAGTCGCCTTCTTCCAGATAGGTGATCTGCTGCGTCAATGGTGCCAGCGCGAGCGCGTCGGACCCCAGATAGGTTTCGCCGTCGGCGTGGCCCAGCACCAGTGGCGAGCCCAAGCGTGCGCCGATCAAAAACTCGGGAAACTGGCGGAAGGCGATGGCGAGCGCGAAGGCGCCGCGCAGCTGCGGCAGCACCGCCTTGACGGCATCGCTTGGCGAATGCCCCGCCTCGACCAGTTCGGAGATCAGATGGGCGACCACTTCGGTATCGGTTTCGCTCTCGAACCTGCGGCCGCGCGCGATCAACCCTTCGCGCAGCGGGCGAAAATTCTCGATGATGCCATTGTGGACCAGCGCAACTTCCCCGGTGGCATGCGGATGCGCATTGCTGGTGGTCGGTGCGCCGTGGGTGGCCCAGCGGGTATGCGCAATTCCGACGTGCCCTGGCGCAGGGTTGCGCGCCAGCTCGTGGACCAGATTGACCAGCTTACCCTCGGCGCGGCGGCGGACCAGCTGGCCGTCGTCGAGCGTGCAGACGCCGGCCGAATCATAGCCGCGATATTCCATCCGCCGCAGCCCATCGACCAGCCGGTCTGCGACCTCTTCATTGCCGACGATGCCGATAATTCCACACATTGAGCTAATGCTTTCGCTAGAGGACGTAGGGAACGCGGATGCCCGGCAATTGTGCCGGAAAATCCTTGGTATTGCGGGTTACCAGCACGCGGCTGCGGAGCTGCGCCGTCGCCAGGATGATCGCATCGGGTGTTTTCAAGCGCGGGCGCTCGCGTCGCAGCGCTGCGGCACGCACGCCGATCTCGGCGTCGACCTCATCCACAATGAATCCGGCGAGGAACGTTTCGGTTCGGCGCAGAGACTCGGGGGATCCCTTCGACATTACTTCGACCCAGACCATCCTGCTTATCCAGACCCGTCCCGAGATTCCCGCAGCGCGCGCGATTTCCGCCTTCGCAGGCGGCAACGCCTCCAAGGCATCGACCAGGATATTGGAATCGAAGGTAAACCCGGTCACTGCGAATCCGGGTTGCGGACCGGCGGATAGATGCCCTTTTGCATATCGAGGTAGATTTGCCGCTGCCGGTCGTCCTCCTCATCGAACAGGTCGGGGAATTCGGCCTTTACATCTTCATAGTCGTCATCCCACGGCCGGGTCCATGACGCGCGTTCGCGGCGCTGCCATTCGACGCTATCGCCAATGTCGACGCGGCCCTTCCACGCTCCGAAGCCCGCGTCCAGCCAGTCGAGGTTGGACGAGGGCTCGGCCTGAGATTTGTAAGTGGCAACCGCTTCGCGCAGCACCGAAGCCCGCGACTTGCCTTCTTCGGCGGCGCGCTGGTCAAGCCACTTGATGTCATCATCGGGCAGGTCGGCGAGGATGCGGGTCATGGACGGTATGATATCATTTCATGATATCATGTCAATCCCGACGATAGCTTCCCGCCCTCAACATCGGCCAAGCCTTCTCATATGGCATGACCAATTCGTGCTTCGCGCGCCAATGAGCGTCGATTCCGTCCCAGCCGTTGCCCTGAAAGACATGACCGCATTCGGGACAAGTGTAGCGCGGAGGGGCCTTGCCCGCCTTCTTCTTCTTCATCGCGTCGTGGAAGCGGTCGGCCCAGCCCGGTTTGACCAGCTGCTCCGCCCGCACCATCCGCAGTTCGCCGTCGCCTACATCGCGAGACACCGCCGAACCCGCCGCGACGATCGCATCCGCGCCGATCCTCACCGGGGCAATCAGCGCGCTGTTTGAGCCGATGAAGGCGCGTTCACCGATCGTGGTCTTGTGCTTGAAATAGCCATCGTAATTGCAGGTGATCGTGCCCGCGCCGATGTTCGCGCCCGCGCCGACGTCGGCGTCGCCGAGGTAGCTCAGATGGCTGGCCTTGGCACCCTGCCCCAGCCGCGCGTTCTTGACCTCGACGAAGTTGCCGATCTTGGCCTTGGCTTCCAGCACGGTGCCGGGGCGCAGCCGGGCAAACGGCCCGACTTCGACGCCGCTCGCCAGCGAAGCCCCGGCGATATGGCAGTTGGCGCGGATCGTCACGCCATCGGCCACGCTCACCCCGGGACCGAAAAACACGTTGGGCTCGACCGTCACATCGCGGCCAAGCGCGGTGTCCCACGCGAACCATACGGTCTCCGGAGCGATCAGCGTCGCGCCTTCGTCCATGGCCTGGCGGCGGCGGCGGTGCTGCCAGCGTGCCTCAGCCTCGGCGAGTTCGGCGCGGCTGTTGATGCCCGCGACCTCATTGGCATCGGCGGTGACGACCACCGCGCAGGTCCGCCCATCGTCGAGCGCGATATTGACCACGTCGGGGAGGTAGTACTCGCCCTGCGCATTGTCGTTGCCGACCCGGGCGAGCAGCGCGAACAGATCGTCCGCTCGCGCCGCCATCAGGCCCGAATTGCACAGGCCACAAGTGACTTCATCGGCGCTGGCGTCCTTGTATTCGACCATTTTGGCAATCCGGTCGCCTACCGCGATGACCCGGCCATAGTGCAGCGCATCGTCGGGCTCGAACCCCAGCACCACCACCGCCGGGTCGTCATCGCCATGGAGCCGTTCGAGCATCGCGCGCATCGTTGCGGCACTGACGAACGGGACATCGCCGTAGAGCACCAGCACATCGCCGACAAATCCGGCGAGCCCATCCTCGGCCTGCCGGACCGCGTGGGCTGTGCCATGTTGCGGGTCCTGCACCGCAACCTCGGCCCGTCCCGCCAGTGCCGCCTCAAGCTGCTCTCGCCCGCTCCCGACCACGACAATTTGCCGCGCCGGTTGCAGTTCGGCCAGGCTCGCCAGCAAATGATCGAGCATCGCCCGCCCGGCGATCGGGTGGAGCACCTTGTGCAGATCGCTCTGCATGCGGGTGCCCTTACCGGCGGCGAGGACGATTGCGGCGAGAGGGGTGGCGGTCATAGTTAAGCGCCATGCCATCAAATGCTTGCCGATTCCACAAGACTCAGGACCTCAAGCCTCAACTCCCGGTGCGCGTTAGAAATCGATCTGCAGGCGGGTCTGAATCACGTTGACACCATATTGGCGATCGTTGACCGGCAGAGTCGAAAGCGGGCTGACTTGCGCGGCGATCGGGCCACCTTCGACCTCGACCCGGCCATAGTTCACCATGAAGCGAACATAATCGATCGGGTACCAATTCAACGCCAGCAGATAGCTGGTCTGGATTCCACCGCGCGCCAAGCGACCGGACAAGGCTGCCGGGCTGGCGACGCCAGTGGTGAAATTGTTGGTCGGCCCGGCAGTCAGCGCATCATCATCGAGATTGACATGGTCGATCCGCGCAGCCACCTGAAAGGCCCCGGCTCCGCCCTTGGTTACCGGGTTCAGCACCTTGGTTCGCGCCCAGGTCCCGTCACCACGCTTGTAGCCCCGCGTTTCGCCGGTGAGGAAATAACCGATCTCGCCATAGGCACCGAAAAAGCCGGGGTTGCCGACCGGGACAACCGCAAGGTTGCCGCCGGTAAAGCTGTCGAGTCCGCTCAATTGATCGCCAGCCGCATAGGCATCGCTGCGCAGCCACTGCGCTTCGCCTGCGACATACAGGCCTTTGAAGATTGCCGAAGCTTCCAGCCCCAGCACCCGATCCCCGTGCGCGGCGAAGCTGCCCGTATCGACGAACCGGACGTCGGTCAGCTGACTGCCCGGCCGGGCACGATAACGCGCGAGCTGGTTGGTGGATGGCATCCCGATCCCGGTCGAAGCTACGCCGCCGGCATTGTCGGCGAAGTCGCGATACTGGTAGTTCAGGCCAAGATGCAGTTGGCCGCCCGACACCTTGGGCGCATAGACCAGTCGGGCGGCACCGATCAGACCATTGTTATCCAGCGAACTGTCGATGCTGTGTGCAGCAAACAGCCCGACTTCGGCCCGCCAGTCGCTATCCTCGCTGCGCCAGGCCAGCGCCGCTCCCAGCCGTCTGGCGTTGATGAAAGCATCGTTGAACGCCGACCGTTCGATGAAACTGTTGAAGTTCGAACTGGAAATCTGCTCCATGCTGTTGAGAGTTTCAAAGTTTCCGATGCGCACCTGCATCGGCGCACCGGTCGGAGTGTAGGTGACCCACACATCGCCGAAACCGACACTTGCATTGGCTAGGTCGGCCTCGGCCTTGTAGCCGAAGCCTCCTGGCACGGTCCCTTCAAACCCCAGCCGAACCCGACGTACCCGCGCCTTGCCGCCCAGCGTGGTCGAAGTAAATTCGCCCGGTGTGCTGATCGTGCCGGCATCGATATGAATCCGTCCGCGCGGCTTGAAGCTCCACGTCCCGGCGTCGGGGTTCTTCGGATCGACCGGCTGCGCTATGCGCGGTGCCCCGTCCCAGGTGATGACGGCCGCAGGCGCTGGAGCAGGTGCCGGAATTGCGGCGACCGCTGCGGCGGCGCTATCCGCCTTGGACTGCGCCACGGTGAGCTGGCCTTCGAGCGTTTCGATCCGCTGCGACATCTGCACCATTTGCGCGCGCATCGCGGCAAGTTCCTGCTGGATCGCGGCATTGTCGGCGCTCTGTGCGTGGGTGGGCAGCGCCCAGCCAGCGGCAATTACTATCGCCATGGCAGAGGTGC
Source organism: Novosphingobium sp. (assembly GCA_031421295.1). GTDB lineage: Bacteria > Pseudomonadota > Alphaproteobacteria > Sphingomonadales > Sphingomonadaceae > Novosphingobium. The sequence continues at coordinate 2,808 of JANOOJ010000275.1, read as the reverse complement.
GAAGCGTGCGGATCATGGAATTGGACTCCCGGGCAGCGATTGTTGCGATTCGCATACGGTTCTAAGATCATTGCGTGACACTTATTTGACAGTGCTGCGTCGCTCTGACGCTACGGTTTCGGTTTGGCGCCTCTATGCGGTTGAAAGGCGCGTCGCCGCGTGGCATCGAACGCCCGGTTCCTCCAGGGGATCAACCAGTTTCACCGGAGCCTGACGAATGACTATTTCTTTTAACGAGCGTATCGCGATTGTCACCGGCGCGGGCGGCGGCCTCGGCCGCGTCTATGCGCTCGAGCTCGCCAAGCGCGGGGCCAGGGTGGTGGTCAACGACATCGGCGGCTCGCGCGACGGCACCGGCCACTCGGACGCCGCGCTCAAGGTGGTCGAAGAGATCAAGGCGGCGGGCGGCGAAGCGATGTCCAACGGCGGCAGCGTCACCGAATTCGACCAGATGGTCGAAATGGTCGCCAAGACCAAGGAAGCCTGGGGCGGCGTCCACATTCTGATCAACAACGCCGGAATCCTCCGCGACAAGAGCTTCGCCAAGATGGAAATGGCCGATTTCAAGCTGGTGGTCGACGTCCATCTGATCGGCTCGGCCAACTGCACCAAGGCGGTGTGGGACACCATGCGCGAGCAGAATTATGGCCGCATTCTGATGACCGCGTCGTCGACCGGACTCTATGGGAACTTCGGCCAGTCGAACTATGGCGCGGCCAAGCTCGGCCTCGCGGGCCTCACCAAGACGCTCTACCTCGAAGGTGCCAAGTTCAACATCAGGGTCAACACGCTGGCGCCTGTGGCGGGCACGCGGATGACCGAAGACCTGGGCATGCCCGACGCGCTGTTCGCTGCGCTGTCGCCCGATAATGTTGCGCCGGCGGCACTCTATCTGGTGAGCGAGGACGCGCCGACCAACATGATCGTCGGTGCGGGCGCAGGGGCCTATCACGCTGCCTTCGTCACGCTGACCCCGGGCGTCGCGCTGCCCGCCGAAGAGCGCACCCCCGAAGGTATCGCCGCGCATTGGGAGCAGATCATCGACCGCACCGGCGAGATCGTCCCGCAATCGGGCGGCGAGCAATCTGCGGTGGTCATGGCCGCACTGGCCAAGATCGGCGGGCTTGGCTGATCACCGGCTGGCATAGTGTATTGACTACCTAATACACATAAGGCATTGTCCCCTGCATCTGACAGGGGAGAATGTCATGTATAGCGAAGCAGACCTGCAATCCGCGGTCGCCGCCGGGGCCCTAACGCACGACGCGGCGGCCGCCTTGCGCGCCCATGCCGCCGGGATGCGCAGCGCGCCGCTGGCCGATGAAGAGCATTTCCGGCTGATTACCGGGTTCAACGATATTTTCGTGACGATTGCCGCCGCGCTGCTGTTGTTCGCCGCGGCCAGCATCGGCGATGCCGTGGCGCCGGGTGTCGCCGGGGTTTTGGTGGCCGCCGCTGCCTGGGGCATGGCCGAATTCTTCACCCGCAAACGCCGCATGGCGCTGCCCTCGATTGTGCTGCTGCTGGCCTTTGTCGGCGGTATCGCGGCGATCCCGATCAATATCCTCGCCGAATCCGACCCGAACCTGTCCGAGCGGACCGGCGCGCTGATTGGCGCAGGGATTGGCCTGCTCGCGGCTGGGGCCGCCTGGATACATTGGCGGCGCTTCATGGTGCCGATCACGGTGGCGGCGGGTGCTGCCGGGATTGCCGCGACGCTGATCGCGCTGATCGTTGCGGCCATCGCGCCGATGATTGCAGATGGCAACAACGGGCGGGTCCTGATGCTGCCGGTGTTCATCGCCGGGCTTGGCGTGTTTGCCGTGGCAATGCGCTGGGATATGTCCGACCGGGCGCGCGAAACGCGGCGCAGCGATGTCGCCTTCTGGCTTCACCTGCTCGCCGCGCCGATGATCGCGCATCCGCTGTTCCACTGGCTCGGCGTGACCGAGGGTGAGAATATCGGCGCGGGCGCTGCCCTGGGCGTGTTGGCGGTCTATGTCCTGATGGGCCTGGTCGCGCTGGCGGTCGATCGACGCGCCTTGCTGGTCTCCGCGCTCGCTTATGTGCTGATCGCGATGACCTGGCTGTTCCGCGAGTTCGGAATGGTCGAGCTGAACGTCGCAATTACCGGGCTGGTAATCGGTTCGGCACTGCTGTGTCTCTCCGCCTTCTGGAGCCCGATCCGAAAAGTGGTGGTGGACCAGCTTCCCGCCAGACTGCATTCGCGGCTGCCAGCGACAGCCTAGGCCTCGACCAGCCTGAGCAGCCGGCGTTCGATCACGAACAAAACGCCGGCCAGCTCGTGTCCGCGCTTCAGGACCTGTCCCGCCTCGCCGAACAGAGTCCACATGCCTTGCTTGCTGAGCAGCGCGGGGCATTTGACAATCCGTGCCTGCGGGCGATCGGCGGTGCGGCGAAAGGCACAGAATGCGGCCTCATCGCGGGTAAAATCCATCGCATAGTCGCGCCATTCGCCAGCGCTGACCATGCGGCCATAAAGATCGAGGATACGCTGGAGTTCAAGCCGCTCAAAGCCCACTTGGACCTGGCCAACCTGCAGCGGGCGGAGGGCTCTGTTCGGGAAGGGCGTGACGGTGCCGCTCAAGCCGATTTCGTACCCTTCTTGCGCCCCGCCGATTGCTTCGCCGCCAAGGCATCACGCTCTTCCAAAAGCTGGCTCAGCCGCTTCTGCATCGTGTCCATTTCGCACTGGAGCAGCTCCAGCTTCTGGGTCGCCGGATCGAACCGGTCCGAGCACGGCGTGCCATAAGGCACGAAATTCTGGGTTGCAGGCTTGACCTCGAC
>JANOOJ010000274.1:0-1970 GCA_031421295.1 Novosphingobium sp. | reverse complement strand
CGCGATGCCACCTCCCCCAAGGGGGGAGGATTTGGAAATAACCTCCTCGCGCTCGCCGTAAAAGCCGCCCGCGCCCGCGCCACGCTGGGCGAAATCTCCGATGCAATGGAGGCCGCTTTCGGCCGCTACGCCACCCAGCCGGTCCCGGTCACCGGGATCTACGGCAAGGCCTATGCCGAGAACGCACGCTATGCCGCGGTGATCGAGGGCGTCGCCGCCGTCACCCGCCGCCTTGGCCGCACCCCGAGGCTGCTGGTCGCCAAGATGGGCCAGGACGGCCACGATCGCGGCGCCAACGTGATCGCCAGCGCCTTCACCGACATGGGCTTCGATGTCACCAGCGGGCCGCTGTTCCAGACGCCCGAGGAAGCCTGCGCGCTGGCCTTGGCGAACGAGGTTGACGCGGTTGGCGCCTCGTCGCTGGCGGCGGGGCACAAGACACTGGTCCCCGAATTGATCCGGCTGCTGAAGGACGCGGGCCGCGCCGATATCAAGGTCGTCGCCGGCGGGGTGATCCCGCCGCAGGACTATGACTATCTGCGCGCAGCCGGGGTCCAGGGGATCTATGGCCCGGGCAGCAACGTGGTCGAATGCGCGGCCGATCTGCTACGGCTGCTGGGGCACAACATGCCGCCGCTTGGCAGCGCAGTGGAGGCGAGCCGATGACCAGCCCCGCCCAGTCCGCATTCCTGCCGCTGGCAGTCATGATGTTCGCTGCCGGGATCGGCATCCCGATTTTTGCGGCGTTCAATTCGGCGTTGGGGACGCAGCTGGGCAGTCCCTTTGCCTCAACCGCGGTGACCTTTGCCTTCGGGCTGGTGCTGGCCTTGGTGCTGGTTGCGCTGACCGGGTTTCCGGCGCGCGAGGCGTGGCACATGCAGCAGCCGTATATCTGGTTCGGCGCGGTGTTCATGCTGCTTTATGGCACCGCGATTGCCTTCGCCGCGCCAAGGATCGGGGTGGGCAATGCGGTGTTTTTCGTGCTGCTCGGCCAGCTGGTGGCCGCCGCCGCAATCGATCACTTCGGCCTGTGGGGCGCGATGAAAGCCTCGTTCAGCGCCAAGCGCGCGCTGGGCATCGCAGTGATGGCGCTGGGGGTTTACCTCGCCCGCAAGCCGGTTTGAAAGGGAGCTGTTGAAATGGCAACGCAAGCAAAAGCCTACATCATCGCCGAAGTCGAGGTCCACGACGCAGAAGGCTTCGAAGCCTACCGCAGCGGTGTCGCGCCAATGATCGCGGCGTTTGGCGGGCGCTATCTGGTGCGCGGCGGGCCGATCACGGCGCTGGAAGGCGATCCGCCAACCCGGCGCGTGGTGGTGATCGAATTTCCGTCCAAAGCGGAGGCAGAAACCTTCTGGCATTCCGAGGAATACCGCCCGGTCGCCGCGCTGCGGCACGGTTCCGCCCATTCGCGCATCTACATGGTCGAAGGCGCGCCGACGTGATGTGGGGTAGATACGAGCCGGTCACCTATGTGCTCGATTGCGAGGCGGAAATGCTGCGGCTGTCCGGGCACAACATGCCCCCGGTGCATGGGAATTGATTATGTCAGATTATCCCGAGTACGGCGAAATCGAAAACGGACTTCTGCTCTATCTCCAGTCATTAGACGGGCCAGTAAGGACCAACCGAGTCTATGAGCCGCTCGCAGATCGCTTCGGACTCAGTGGTGAGCAGCGGACTAGATTGCGTGACGACAAAGACGAAAGTCTTTGGCACAACAAGGTTCAATGGGCTCGTAGGAAGCTCGTTGAGCGCGGACTCATGCCACGGCAGCCACACGGTATGTGGCAATTGACCGACGCCGGTCGAAACGCTGCATCGAGACTTGCCGGACTGTTGCCGAGACTACCTCTGACTAATGAACCGCAGAAATCAGAATTGCCATCAGTTAGAAAACCCGAAATGTTCAAAAAAATCCTCGTCGCCAACCGTGGCGAAATTGCTTGCCGGGTGATCAAGACTGCCCG
>JANOOJ010000273.1:0-2496 GCA_031421295.1 Novosphingobium sp. | reverse complement strand
GTCATGAGGCCCCGTCCGGCGGTCGAACAGGGCCCCCGGTTGCACCGTGTTAAGCATGTCGATTTAACAGCCGGTAAACTTTGCACAGGTCTGGCAATATCGCTCGCCGCGCCCTAAGGGCAGGGTTTGCGACAGAACGACACTTTCGGATTGCTCTACGCACTCGCGGGCTTTGCCCTGCTGTCCTGCGGCGATGCGGTGGTCAAAACTATAGCCGGGCTGTTCGCGCCATCCGGCGTGGCGGCGGTGCGCTATGTCATCGGGGCAGTCGGACTGGGGGTGTTGTTGCTGTGGCGCGAGGGGAGATCGGCCTTCGTCATGCCGCATCCGCGCATCCAGCTGCTGCGTGGCGTTGCAATCTCCGTGTCCACGCTCGCCTTCTTCTCCGCGATCTTCGTCATGCCACTGGCGGCGGCGACCGCGATTACCTTCACCTGTCCGATGATAACCGCGCTGCTCGCGGCGCTGTTTCTGGGCGAGCCGGCGCGGCGCGAGACCTGGATTGCCTCGCTCACGGCATTTGTCGGAATGCTGATCGTGCTGCGGCCCAATCTCGCGGCGGTGGGATGGGCGGCGCTGCTGCCGGTGCTTGCGGCACTGGGGATGAGCGTGCTGATGATCTGCAACCGCTTTGTGGCGGGCAAGGCGTCACCGCTGGCGATGCAATTCTACCTCGCCGCGCTCGCCGCGCCAGTGTTGGTGGTCGCGGCATTGCTGGCCCACGCGAGCGGGTTCGACCGGCTGGCGCTGGTCGTCCCGCAGTGGAGCGTGGTGGCGCGTTGTGCGCTGGTCGCGGTCACTGCCAGCACTGGCCATTGGTTGATATTCAACGCCACGGTGCGCGCGGGCGCGGCAACGATCGCGCCGATGACATACGTCCAGCTGTTGATCGCCAGCGCGCTGGGCTGGGCGGTGTTCGGCAGCCATCCCGATGCGATGACGCTGCTCGGGGCAGTCATCATCATCGCTGCGGGCCTGTATCTGTGGCGCGCCGGGCGGGTCCGCGACGTGCCGCAACCCGAATAAGCGGTTGGGGCCTTTAGCCCAGGACGCGCTCGGCCAGCACGGTCAGGCCCTTGGCCCCGACCTCGGCAAAGCCGCCCTCGATCCTGATTTCCTCGGGCGTCGCGCCTTCGCTCTTGTACACCATCAGCGCGCCATCGCGGATGGTCGACATCACCGGGGCATGGCCTTCGAGCACGCCGAAATCGCCGTCCCCGCCGGGAACGACGACCATATAGACCTCTTCCGAGCGGACCAGCTTGACAGGCGTGACGAGTTCGAAGTGGAGGGGCATCGATCAATAACCTTCGGGTACAACGACATTGGCAGGAATAGCCGCAACGCTCACGACGGCGGCAATAGGGCCGGGTGCGGTTGGAGCGAGAATGTTTGCTAGGAAGGGTCGGCGCTGCGTGTCCCGTTTGATGAGGCTCAGCTTCAGCGCGGCAGGTGGCTGCGTCGGAACGGGCAGGCTGCGCCAGCCTCGCGCGGGAACCAGCATTCCTTCGTACGCCGCCTTGACGAAGAGCCCGTCGAGGGGAGCACGATAGACGATAATGCGACAGGTCTCGCCCGCTCGACCGCCGAGCGCGACCATGAAGGCACCATCGCTTGCCTCGCCGGAAGCCAAGGTGGCCTGCGCCACAAGCGAAACGTCGCGTCCCAGCGCTTGCATCGCTGGACCCGGCAACCCGGAAGCAAGTCCGTAGCTAGCGAACAGCACTTGTTCCTCGCCCGGCGTGGCCGGAAGCAGCACCTTTCGCGACAGAATATCGACGCAAAACTGGGTTGCAACTTCGGGTAAGCGCATGGCGAGCGGCTCGGTCGAGGTGTCGGCGGCCACGGCGGCAGGCACGGTCGCCAGCACGGCCAAGGCCGCAAACAGAACCGCGCCGACGCGGATCACGCGTCCTCGGCCAGCTTCTTGGCCTTGGCGACCGCTTCGTCGATCCCGCCGACCATATAGAAGGCGCTTTCGGGGAGGTGATCGTATTCGCCGTCGACCACCGCCTTGAACGAGGCGACGGTGTCTTCGATCTGGACGAACTTGCCCGAGATGCCGGTGAAGACTTCGGCGACGTGGAACGGCTGGCTGAGGAAGCGCTGGAGCTTGCGGGCGCGCTGCACGGTGAGCTTATCTTCTTCCGAAAGCTCATCCATGCCCAGGATCGCGATGATGTCCTGCAGGCTCTTGTACTTCTGCAGCGTTTCCTGGACGCGGCGGGCGGTGTCGTAGTGCACCTGGCCGACCACGGCGGGGGTCAGCACGCGGCTGGTCGAATCGAGCGGATCGACCGCCGGGTAAATGCCCAGCTCCGAAATCGCGCGGTTCAGCGTGGTAGTCGCGTCCAGGTGCGCGAACGAGGTGGCCGGGGCCGGATCGGTAAGATCGTCCGCCGGAACGTAGATCGCCTGCACCGAGGTGATCGACCCCTTGTGCGTCGAGGTGATGCGTTCCTGCAGCGTGCCCATGTCGGTCGCCAGCGTCGGCTG
>JANOOJ010000272.1:0-5522 GCA_031421295.1 Novosphingobium sp. | reverse complement strand
TCACGTCATCCCGCTCTACACCCCCGAATGCCGCCAGTGTAAATCGTGCCTCAGCGGCAAGACCAACCTGTGCACGGCAATCCGCGCGACGCAGGGCAAGGGCGTGATGCCTGACGGAACCAGTCGCTTCAGCTACAAGGGGCAGACGATCTTCCACTACATGGGCTGTTCGACCTTCTCGAACTTCACCGTGCTGCCTGAGATTGCAGTCGCCAAAATCCGCGACGACGCGCCGTTCAAGACCAGCTGCTATATCGGCTGCGGGGTGACCACGGGGGTCGGCGCGGTGGTCAATACGGCGAAGGTCCGGCCCGGCGACAACGTGATCGTGTTCGGGCTCGGCGGGATCGGGCTCAACGTGCTGCAAGGCGCAAAGCTGGCGGGCGCGGGGATGATCGTCGGGGTCGATATCAACCCGGCGCGCGAGGAATGGGGCCGCAAATTCGGGATGACCCATTTCGTCAACCCGAAGGATGTTGCCGGCGACATTGTCGCGCATCTGGTCGCGCTGACCGATGGCGGGGCGGATTATACGTTCGATTGCACCGGCAATACCGATGTGATGCGTCAGGCGCTCGAGGCCTGCCACCGCGGCTGGGGCACCTCGATCATCATCGGGGTGGCCGAGGCAGGCAAGGAAATCTCCACCCGGCCGTTCCAGCTTGTGACCGGGCGCAACTGGCGCGGGACCGCGTTCGGTGGGGCCAAGGGCCGCACCGATGTGCCCAAGATCGTCGACTGGTATATGGAGGGCAAGATCCAGATCGACCCGATGATCACGCATGTCCTGAGCCTTGAGGAAATCAACCAGGGGTTTGCGCTGATGCACGCCGGGGAGAGCATTCGCAGCGTGGTGGTATTTTGATGGAAGCTATCGCCGCCAATCGCAGTCACGGCGGGACCCAAGGCGTCTATTCCCACCAAAGCGGCGTGACCGGCACGCCGATGACCTTTTCGGTGTTCGTGCCCGACCATGCGCCGGGGGCGAAATTGCCGGTGCTGTGGTTCCTCTCGGGCCTCACCTGCACCCACGCCAATGTTACCGAGAAGGGCGAATACCGCGCCGCCTGCGCCGAGGCGGGGATGATTTTCGTTGCGCCCGATACCAGTCCGCGCGGCGGCGATATGCCCGACGATGGCGGCTATGATTTCGGCAAGGGCGCGGGATTCTATGTCGATGCGACCAAGGCACCGTGGGCGGCCAACTTCAGGATGCGGTCCTATATCGAGCAGGAATTGCCCGAACTGATCGCCGCCGAGTTCCCCGCCGATATGGCGCGGCAGGGGATCACCGGCCATTCGATGGGCGGCCATGGCGCACTGACGATTTCGCTGCGCAATCCCGGCCGATTCCGCTCGACCAGTGCCTTCGCCCCGATCGTCAGCCCCTCGACCTGCCCGTGGGGCGAGAAGGCGCTGACGGGCTATCTCGGGTCGGACAAAACGGCATGGCGCGACTACGATGCCTGCGCGCTGATCGAGGACGGCGCACGGCTGCCCGATCTGCTGGTCGACCAGGGCGAGGGCGACAATTTCCTCCACGAACAACTCAAGCCCGGGTTGCTCGCGCTGGCGTGCAAAAAGGCCGGGCAGCCGGCGACGATCCGGATGCAACCAGGTTACGATCATTCGTATTATTTCATCTCGACCTTCATGGCCGAGCATGTCCGCTGGCACGCCGAGCGGCTCAACGCGTGACGCCCGAAGCGCGCCTTGCGGAGATCGTCGCGGTGCATGGGCAGCGCGAAGGGCCGCTGCTACCGATCCTCCACGATGTGCAAGCCGCGTTCGGCTGCGTCGATGCCCAGGCCGAGCGGACCATCGCCCACGCGCTCAATCTGAGCCGCGCCGAAGTGCATGGTGTGGTCAGCTTCTACCATGATTTCGCCGCCGAACCCGACCCTCGCCCGGTGGTCCAGCTGTGCCGCGCCGAGGCCTGTCAGGCGCGCGGGGTGGAAGTGCTGGTGGGCGCAGCCGAGGCCGCTGCGGGGAGCCGCGTGAAGCTCGCCAAGGTCTATTGTCTCGGGTTGTGCAGCGTGGGGCCGGCGGCGCGGCTGGGCGATACGCTCCACGCGCGGCTCGATGAGGCAGCGCTGGTCCGGCTGGTGCAATCGGCATGACCCTCGTGCGCATCTCCGACGATGCGCTCGCGCTGGCCTGCGGCGCGGATGCGGTGGCCGAGGCGTTCGCGGCGGCGGGCTGTACGGTCGAGCGGGTGTCGAGCTGGGGGATGCACTGGCTTGAGCCGCTGGCCGAGATCGGCGGCATCGGCTGGGGTCCGGTGACGGTGGATGCCATCCCGAAAATCCTCTCCGAGCTTGTCTCGGGGAGGGGGACCGCTCGCGAAGCGAGTGGTGGAGGGGCCCCTCCGTCAGCCCTGCGGGCTGCCACCTCCCCGAGCAAGCTCGGAGAGGATTTGTGTATCGGCCGCATCGCCGAGCACCCTTTCATCGCCCGCCAACAACGGCTGACCTTTGCCCGTGCGGGCAAGACGCGGCCCTTGAGCCTGGAAGATTACGCGGCAACCGGCGGCTGGGCGGGCCTGACCCGCGCCCGCTCGCTGTCCCCAACCCAAGTTATCGCCGAAGTTATCCAGTCCGGCCTGCGCGGGCGCGGCGGAGCGGGGTTTCCGGCGGGGATCAAGTGGCAGACCGTCGCGGCAGCACCCGGCACGCGCAAATACATCGTCTGCAACGCCGATGAGGGCGACAGCGGGACTTTCGCCGACCGGATGCTGATGGAAGGCGATCCATTCCAGCTGATCGAGGGCATGGCGATTGCCGCGCATGCGGTCGGCGCGGCGCAGGGCTATATCTACGTCCGCAGCGAATATCCGCACGCGATTGCCAAGCTCGACGCGGGTTTGGCTTTGGCAGCATCGATTATCGCGCCATTCCGCTGCGAGGTGCGGGTTGGCGCGGGGGCTTACGTCTGCGGCGAGGAGACCTCGCTGCTCAATTCGCTCGAAGGCAAGCGCGGCGAGGTCCGGGCCAAGCCGCCGCTGCCCGCGCATCACGGGCTGTTCGGCCAGCCGACCGCGATCAACAATGTGCTGACGCTGGCGGCGGTCCCGCACATCCTGTCGCCGGGCGGGGCGGAGGAGTATGCGGCGCTCGGGATCGACCGTTCCAAAGGCACCATGCCGATCCAGCTCGCCGGCAATATCAGGCACGGCGGGCTATATGAAACCGCGTTCGGGATCACGCTCAGCGAGCTGGTCCACGACATCGGCGGCGGCACCGCCTCGGGCCGCCCGGTCAAGGCGGTGCAGGTCGGCGGACCGCTCGGGGCCTATATCCACCCCGCCCGGTTCGACTTGCCGTTTGACTATGAAGCCTACACCGCCGCCGATGCGCTGATCGGCCACGGCGGGATCGTGGTGTTCGACGACACGGCCGACATGGGTAAACTGGCGCGCTTTGCGATGGAATTCTGCGCGGTTGAAAGCTGCGGCAAATGCACCCCGTGCCGGATCGGCTCGACCCGGGGGGTGGAATTGATCGACCGGATTCGCGGGGCCGGGGACACCCTATTGGGTGTCCCCCTATCGACGGCTCCGGGGACACCCAATAGGGTGTCCCCGCGGTGCAGCCGAGAAGAGGACCTGGCCTTGCTCGAAGACCTCTGCGAGACAATGCAATATGGCTCGCTCTGCGCGCTGGGCGGGTTCACGCCTTTTCCGGTGCGGAGCGCGCTGAAGCACTGGCCGGAGGATTTTTCATGAGGCGGCGCGCGACCCCTTCGGCGAAGCTCAGGAAATGCTTCGACAAGCTCAGGCTGAGCGGGGTTTGGGGAATGCCGCAAACACCAAGTCCGCTCATGCTGAGCCTGTCGAAGCACCCGCGCAAGGCTTGCCCCGCATGATCCTCGGCTGCGTTCTCGCCGGGGGCCTGTCCACCCGCTTCGGCAGCGACAAGGCGCTGGCCGAACTCCACGGCCACACCCTGCTCGCCCGCGCGGTCGATGCGCTGTCGGGCTGGTGCGAGCATGTGGTGGTGGTGGGCCGCGAGACCGCGCCTGCGCCAACCTTGCCCGATTGGCCGCAGCCGAACATGGGCCCGCTCGCCGGGATTGCCGCCGCGCTCCATCTGGCGTTGGACGAGGGCTACGAAGCGGTGCTGACCTGCGGGGTGGATTCGGCCGCGCTGCCCGAGGATTTGCTCGACCGGCTCGCCCCTGCCCCGGCCTATGTCGCCGGGCAGCCGGTGATCGGGCTGTGGCCTGCCAGCGCCTCGCCTGCGCTCGATGCCCTGCTCGAAGGCGCGGGCCGCCACTCGATGCTCGCCTTCGCCGAACTGCTCGGTGCCAGGGCGGTGAAGCTCCCGGTCGAGCCTGCCAATATCAACACGCCGGCCGACCTCGAAGCTGCGGAGACCCGCGATGGGCTATGAGCGACAAGCCGATTTCGGCACCCCCGAAATCCTGTCCGAAACCAGCGTCACGCTGACCATCGATGGCCGCGAAGTCACCGTGCCGCAGGGTACCAGCGTAATGCGGGCAGCGGCGGTGGGCGGCGGCGCGATCCCCAGCCTGTGCGCCAGCGACAGCCTCGAAGCCTTCGGTTCGTGCCGTCTGTGCCTGGTCGAGATCGACGGTATGCGCGGAACCCCGGCGAGTTGCACGACCCCGGTCCAAAGCGGCATGGCGGTGCACACGGGGACCGAGCGGCTGCACCGGCTGCGCAAGGGGGTGATGGAGCTCTATCTCACCGATCACCCCGCCGATTGCGCCGCCTGCGCGCAGGGTGACTGCGAAATTGCCGGACAGGCACGCCGCGCCGGGATCGCGGAGCCGCGCTTCCTCGCCGGTGAGAATCACCTCGAAGTGCCGATCGATTGCTCCAACCCTTATTTCGATTTCGACCCCGCGAAGTGCATCGTCTGCTCGCGTTGCGTGCGGGCCTGCGACGAGGTGCAGGGAACTTTCGCGCTGACGATCGAGGGCCGCGGGTTCAAGTCGAAGGTTTCGGCCGGCGCGGCGGACGACACCTTTCTGTCCAGCGAATGCGTCTCCTGCGGGGCCTGTGTGCAGGCCTGCCCGACCGGGGCGCTGCAGGAAAAGGCGATCGCCGAGATCGGCATGCCGACCAGCTCCACGATCACCACCTGCGCCTATTGCGGGGTCGGCTGCACCTTCCGCGCGGAGATGCGGGGCGAACAACTCGTGCGGATGGTGCCGTGGAAGGACGGCAAGGCCAATCGCGGCCACTCTTGCGTCAAGGGCCGCTTTGCGTGGGGTTATGCCCACCACAAGGACCGGATAACGAAACCGATGGTGCGCGAGAGCATCGACCAGCCGTGGCGCGAGGTGAGCTGGAACGCGGCACTTTCCTTTGCGGCACAGCGACTTATCGCGATCAAGGCGCAATATGGCCCAGGCGCGCTCGGCGGGATCACTTCGAGCCGCTGCACCAATGAGGAGACGTTCCTCGTCCAAAAGCTGGTTCGCGCCGGGTTTGGCACCAACAATGTCGATACTTGCGCGCGGGTTTGCCACTCGCCCACGGGCTACGGGCTCAAAAC
>JANOOJ010000271.1:0-6309 GCA_031421295.1 Novosphingobium sp. | reverse complement strand
GTTCAATATCATCGGTGCCGTCGTCAGTGGCCTTCTGGTGGGAGCGCTCGCGCGCTGGTTCTACCCCGGCGCGGTCGAGATGGGCTGGGGCATGACTATCCTGCTCGGCATCGGCGGCTCACTGGTCGCTGGCCTGCTCACCAGTCGCGGGAGCGAAGGCTTCAGCCGCGCGGGCTGCCTCGCCTCGATCCTGGGCGGGATGGCGCTGATCTTTGCCGGCGGGATGTTGGGCTGGCGGTGATATAAATCCTCCCTGAGCTCTGCTCGGGGAGGTGGCAGACGCCACAGGCGGCTGACGGAGGGGTCATGCGGTCGGGCAATACCCCTCCACCTCCCGCTGCGCGGGCGGTCGCCCTCCCCGAGCAAGCTCAGGGAGGATTTTGCGCTACCGCGCCACCCCCGCAATGGCTTCCGCCACTTCCTCAACCAGCGCTAGCGGCAAATCATGCCCCATGCCCGGGATCAAATGCAGCTTCGCCCCGGCGATGCTGTTCGCGGTATCCTTGCCGCCTTCGATCGGGACCAGCGGATCGGCCTCGCCGTGGATCACCAGCGTCGGCGCGGTGACAGCTTTAAGCCGTTCGCGCCGGTCGCCGTCGGCCATGATCGCGGCCATCTGACGGGCGGCACCCACCGGGTAGAAGCTGCGCGTGAAATCGCGCTCGATATTGGCGCGCAGCCGGGCCTCGGCGGCGGGATAGGCGGGGCTGCCGATGGTGCGCGCCGCTGCCATCCCGAAGTCGAGCATCGTCGGCAAATCGGCCGAGGTCGGGCGATTGGTCAGCACCGCCATCGCCTCGGGCCTGGCGGGCGGCACCTCGCGGTTGCCGGTGGTCGACATGATCGAGGTGAGCGAGAGCACGCGGGTCGGCCAGGTCGCCGCGACCAGCTGCGCGATCATCCCGCCCATCGAAGCGCCGACGATGTGCGCGCGTGCGATCCCCAGCGCATCGAGCAGCGCGACCGCATCGGCGGCCATGTCCGTCAAAGTATACGGCAGCGAGGGCGTACGCCCGGTCATCAGCGCGAGACCGACCGCGGCCATATCGGGCATCCCCGCGCTGTCGAACTTGGTCGACAACCCGATGTCGCGGTTGTCGTAGCGGATCACGTGGTACCCGCGCGCCACCAGCGCCTCGACCAGCTCGATGGGCCACAAGGTCAGCTGCGCGCCGAGACCCATGATAAGCAGCATCGGCGGGTTAGCGGGTTCGCCGTAGGCTTCGTATTCGATCTGGATGCCGTTGGCGGCGATTTGGGTCATTCGGTCGATCCTATCGTTGCTTACGAAGGCGGAGAAGAGGGGGCGTCGGGGCAGTCACGGAGAGGAAGCGCACCGCTGCCCTTGGGAAGGGGTAGCAGCACAAATTGCCGCTCCAGAGCCGTTGTCAGCTCATTTGCGACTTCGCGTTGCCTCTTGTTCCTCAAGTCCCAAGAGAGCGTTGCTTGATATTTGCCAAGAGCAAGATTGCTCGCGGAAATCTCAATACCGGCGGCCTTGTCGTGAAGATGGTAATCATGGATTGGATAGCTACCGAAAGTTTTGCGATCAAGAAGCCCCTCGGCGCGCTCGTCTTCCCGATCCGGAGACTGATCAAAGAACTCGAGTTTGTGTTGTCTCGCCAACTCGGTGAGGATGGAGTTCAGCGCCGCAACGCCGCGATCGTCCCGTAAACAGATTTGGACCTCCCGGTCTGGGTACCGCCCCGCTGAGCAAGCCGAGGTGACCAAGGCCAGTGCAATCGACGTAACCGAGACATGCTTCACGGCACCAGCACCGTATCGCGCGCGACTTCATCGGTTTGCGGGTAGTCCAAAATGTAGTGCAGCCCGCGGCTTTCGTGGCGGCTTAGCGCCGAACGGACGATCAGTTCGGCGGCTTGGAGCAGGTTCCGCAGTTCGATCAGGTCGGTCGTCACGCGGAAGTGGCCGTAATAGTCCTCGATCTCGCCGGTCAGCAGCTTGATCCGGTGCGCGGCGCGTTCGAGGCGCTTGGTGGTGCGCACGATGCCGACGTAGTTCCACATGAAGCGGCGGATTTCGGTCCAGTTCTGCTTGATGATGACCTCTTCGTCCGAGTCCGTGACGCGGCTTTCGTCCCACTGGCGGACCGGCGGGGGCGCGTCGAACTCGCTCCACCGCGCGAGGATATCCGCCGCCGCCGCCTCGCCGAACACGAAACATTCGAGCAGGGAATTGGAGGCGAGGCGATTGGCCCCGTGGAGCCCGCTTTCGGTGCATTCGCCCGCCGCATAAAGCCCGGGAAGGTCGGTTCGGCCCGCCAGATCGATCATGATCCCGCCGCAGGTATAGTGCTGCGCCGGGACCACCGGGATCGGCTGTTTCGTCATGTCGATACCCAGCCCCAGCAGCTTTTCGTAAATGTTGGGAAAATGCCCCTTCACGAACTCCGGGTCCTGGTGGCTGATGTCGAGGTGGACGTAGTCGAGCCCGTCGCGCTTGATCTCGGCATCGTTGGCGCGGGCGACGACATCGCGCGGCGCAAGCTCCGCCCGCCCATCGTAATCGGGCATGTAGCGATGCCCGGTCTTGGGGTTGAGCAGATGCCCGCCCTCGCCGCGCACCGCCTCGGTAATCAGGAAGTTCTTGACCTCGAGGTTGTAGAGGCAGGTCGGGTGGAACTGCATCATTTCCATATTGCCGACCCGCGCCCCAGCACGCCAGGCCATAGCGATCCCGTCGCCGGTGGCGCCGCGCGGGGCGGTGCTGAACTGGTAGACGCGGCCTGCTCCGCCGGTGGCCAGCACAGTGGCGCGGGCGGTGTGGGCCTCGACCTTGCCGGTGGCCTCGTCGAGCGCATAGACGCCCCACACCCGGCCCGAGCCCGAATAGCGCTCCTCATGCTTCCCGGTGATCAGATCGATGCAGGCCTGCCCCGGCAGCAGCGTGATGTTGGGATGCGCCTCCGCCGCCTTGAGCAAGGCTTCCTGCACCGCCCAGCCGGTCGCGTCGGCAACGTGGACGATGCGGCGGTGCGAATGCCCGCCTTCGCGGGTCAGGTGGAGATCGGCTCCTTCGGTGTTGAACGGAACACCCAGCTCGATCAGCCGCTCGATCGCAAGCGGCGCGCGCTCGATCACGAATTCGACCGTTTCAAGCCGGTTGAGGCCCGCGCCCGCGATCATCGTATCGCGGATGTGGTTCTCGAACGTGTCGCCCGCATCGAGCACCGCCGCGATTCCGCCCTGCGCCCAGGCGGTCGACCCCCCGGTCAGCGAGCCTTTGGCGAGCACCAGCACCCTGACCTGCTCGGCCAAAGCCAGCGCCGCAGTAAGCCCCGCCGCGCCCGAGCCGACAACGATGACGTCATAACTTGCGGTCGTATCACCCAAATCCGTTCACCCTGAGCCTGTCGAAGGGCCGTACTTCGCTTTGCCGCGTTAGAAAAGAAAAGCAGTCCTTCGACAAGCTCAGGATGAGCGGGTCAGGATAAAGTGGGCTTTGTGGCGTTGTGCGGAAGCGCCACCGCGTCCAGCGTCGTCAGGTCGAGCACCGCTGAGGCGTGGTCGATATCGAAACCCACAATCAGCCCGGCAGCATCGATGTCGGCATTGAACCCCTCAACAATTTCGCGCACCTCAACCCCAGCGCCGTTGCGCAACTTTATGTAGAGACTGTCGGTCTCTGGGTAATAATGCAGCTTCACGCCGCCTCTTTCGCCGCCGTGGTCAGCGTGACGAACACGTCCTCGAGGTCCGCTTCGCGCGTCGTCACGTCGACGATGACGAAGCCTTGCTCCTGCACCGCAGCGAGCACTTCGCCGGCGTTGGTCTTGTCCTTGTCGTAGGTGATCGCGACCCCGCGCTCGCCCGAGACTTCGCATTTAAGGAACGCCGGGTGGCTCGGCAGCGTCGAAATATCGCCGTCGAGCGTCAGCACCACGACCTTTTCGCGGGCCATTTCGACCAGTTCGCGGGTCGGCTTGTTGGCGATGAGCTTGCCATGGTTGATGATCGCGATCCGGTCGCACAGCTGTTCGGCCTCTTCGAGATAGTGGGTCGTCAGCACCACCGTCACCCCCTCGCCGTTCAATTCCTCGACCAGTTCCCACAGCTGGCGGCGCAGTTCGACGTCGACCCCGGCGGTCGGTTCGTCGAGCACCAGCACCGGGGGGGAATGGACCATCGCCTTGGCGATCAGCAGGCGGCGTTTCATGCCCCCCGACAGCGTGCGGGCATAGGCATCGCGCTTGTCGGCCAGGTGGACCTCGCGCAGCAGCGCTTCGGAGCGCCGCAGCGCCTTGGCGACACCGTATAGCCCGGCCTGGTTTTCGAGCACTTCGAAGGGCGTGAAGAACGGATCGAAGACGATTTCCTGCGGAACGATCCCGATCGCGCGCTTGGCATTGCGGCGGTTGCGATCGATGTCGAAACCCCAGATTTCGGCGCTGCCCGAGGTCTTCATCACGAGGCCTGCAAGGATGTTGATCAGCGTCGATTTGCCCGCGCCATTGGGACCGAGCAGCCCGAAGATCTGGCCCTGCGGCACATCGAAACTTACGCGATCGAGCGCCAGCTTGGCCGGTGAATTTCCCGCCGGGGCATAGCGCTTGACGAGATCGCGGATCGAGATGGCTGAGGGCGTTTCCATGGACCCGCTCTTGCGACAGGACGCGAGCGGCGTAAACCCTTGGCGTCGAGCCTTGTCCCGCACGCGGTTAAATCCGAGGCTTAACGCAAATTAACCATGTTTCATCAAGCGCCCTTCATGCGGCTCGGCTAGGCAGGCGGCAATGACCAGGTGGGAAACATGGCGCAGCGCATGGCTGCGGCGGCTGCGGCGCATGCCCGGCGGCGCGCTTGCCGCCTGCCTGCTGGCGTGGCTGCTGCTGGCTCCCAGCGCTGCCTCCGCGCAGACCCGCACCATCGAAACCGCCACTTCCACTGCGCAGGCGGCGATCCTCGAACCGGCCAGTCTGCTCAAGACCGAAGACATGGACTTCGGCCGGATCGCGGCGCGGCCCAACATCGGCACGGTGGTCCTCAATCCCGCGACGCTCACCTGCACCACCACCGGTACGCTGGTTCATGCCGGGGTATGCCGACCAGCCGAGTTCGCCGGGCGCGGGCGGCGCAATCTGATCGCGCGCTTCACCTTCCCGACCTCGGTCACGCTAACCCGCACCGGCGGGGGGAGCATGGTGCTCGACAATTTCAGGTTCGACGCCTCGCCCGATCTCCGGCTGGTGCTCAATGGCAACGGCAATGGCGCGGGCAACATCCGCTATCTGATCCTCTCGACCAGCGGGATGTTCACTCTGCGGGTCGGCGGCACGCTCCACGTCGGCGCCAATCAGGCCCCCGGTACATACCAGGGCAGCTTCAACGTCACGGTGCAATACCTCTAGGCTGGAAAAGCCCCGGCCCGCTTGCTAGGGCAAGCCGATGAAGCCGCCGCCCGAAACCACCCTGACCGCCTCCGCCCGCGTAAGCTGCGATGGCGCAAACCACATTCGCGCCAAGGCCAGCTTTGGGGCTGCCGCGCTCGGCCATCCGCGCGTGTGGCTGCAGATCGACGAGCATGGCTATGTCGATTGCGGCTATTGCGACCGGCGCTTCGTGCTCAAGGGCGGACCGGCGGATGGGGCCGATCAGGCGGCGTTGCCCGACATTGCCTCTGGCGCGAGCCGTTGATGGCTCGGCTGCCGGCACGAAAGCAGATTGATTGGGCGACGCTGCTAATCGGATCGGGCCTTGCTGCAACCTTGGCAGCCATGGGTGGGTTTGCCACCCAGTACTCGCGTGATGGCCATGATGCGCAAAGCAGGCGCTGCGAAATCGCCGCAGCCATCTTGCAGGACGAGACGCCATCGCCATATCTTGCCGAAGCTGGCCGTGATAAGATTATCATTGCTGCTGCGCGGCGGTTTGAACGCTGCATGGAGAATCGGGAATGATCGAAGTCAGCTTCTTGCTCCTCGCGCTGGGGATCGTTCTCGTCTCGTTGGGACTGTGGGTTCGCAATCGGGATCTCGGTGATGACGAACGCCGTTCCGGAATCAGATCGGCCACGGACCGTTAGGGGTTTGGCTTCCGCACCCGATCCCCGCTCGCTGCTCTATCGTTCCGGCTTGCTCACGCCCGAGGAGGCGCAGGCGCTGGCCCGTGAAACGCTGGTCAAATGCGACGATGGCGAGCTCTACCTCCAGTTCATCGCCAGCGAGGCCTTCGGGTTCGACGACGGACGGCTCAAGACCGCCGATTATTCGCGCGATGCGGGTTTCGGCTTGCGCGGTGTTTCGGGCGAGATGACCGGCTTTGCCCATGCCAACGAGATCAGCGTCGCCGC
>JANOOJ010000270.1:0-5689 GCA_031421295.1 Novosphingobium sp. | reverse complement strand
ATATGAGCTGAGCGACTTTGAGTGGTCGATTATCGAGCCGCTTCTCCCGAACAAGCCGCGCGGTGTGCCCCGCGTGGATGATCGGCGCGTATTGAACGGGATTTACTGGCGGCTTCGGACGGGGTCGCCATGGGCGGACATGGGTCCACAAGCTTGCGCTTGCAGCCAGGAGGTTCGCCGGGCAGCAGCGCCTGGTCATACGTCATCAATCTCCCCGATATGCCAAAGTGATGGAGCGACGACCGGGTTCGCAGTCACTCGATTTTCAGCGGATACAAGGCCAGAAGTGACAGTTTGAGAAGGCCCATGCCCTCAATCCGAAAACTGCGCTGGCAGCGCGGTCTTGTAAATTACCGGTCGCAGGGCAAAACTGGTGGTGACATTCGCGACGCCCTTCACCCGTGTCAGCCGATGGCGAAGAAAATCCTCGAATTGGCCGAGCGAGCCGACCAACACGCGCAACTGGTAATCGGCCTCCCCTGTCATCAGGTAGCATTCCATCACTTCGGGGAAGTCCCCGACCGCCGCCTCGAAGGCGGCGAGGTGCCGATCGCCCTGCTGATCGAGCCGCACCCGGACAAAGGCCGTAACCGACAGGCCGATCACTTCGGGATCGACCAATGCGACGTATCGCGAAATCACCCCGCTCGCCTCGAGCTGGCGCACTCTGCGCAGGCAAGGGCTGGGCGAAAGGCCGATTGCGTCCGCCAGCTCCTGGTTGGTTATGCGCCCGTTGTTCTGGAGGCAGTCCAGAATCTTACGGTCTAGCGCATCCGGTACAAAAATCGGCATATTGTGGCCTATCTGTAATATTTTTAGCATATTCTGCCAATTATGTGCCCGTTGGCGTCCTATTGCGCAAGGACATGTCTTGTCGTCGCGGCTAAGGCTGCTCAAGGAAAATTTCGGAGAGTTTCCATGCCAACCACTGTCGCTGATACGCGCGGCGAAACTGTGGCGGCGCTCGAAGCCATCGACGCGCGGTTGCGCTGGCTGTCATCGTGGACTGTGCACAGCGCCAACCACATCCGGGAGAAGCGCGACGGGCTCAAGGTTGGTGGGCATCAGGCCAGTTGCGCTTCGATGACTGCGATCATGGCGGCGCTTTATTTCCACGCGCTCCGCCCGCAGGACAAGGTCGCGGTCAAGCCTCACGCCGGGCCGGTGCTACAAGCGATCCACTATTTGCTCGGCAACCAATCGCTCGATCAGTTGCAGCGCTTCCGCGCTCTGGGGGGTGTGCAGAGCAATCCGTCACGGACCAAAGACAGGATCCCGGTCGATTTCTCCACCGGTTCGGTCGGGCTGGGCGTAGCGATCACGGCCTTTTCCAGCCTGGTGCAGGATTATCTGATTGCGCATGGCTTGCTGGCCGAAGCGGACGCCGGACGGATGATCTCGCTGATGGGCGATGCCGAGCTGGATGAGGGCAATATCTATGAGTGCCTGATCGAAGGCTACAAGCACGATATCCGCAACTGCTGGTGGGTGGTCGACTACAACCGCCAGTCGCTCGACAATACCACTGCGGACCGGATGTTCCGCCGGTTCGACGATATCTTCGAAACCTGCGGGTGGCGCGTCATCACGCTCAAGCACGGCAAGCTGCAGCGGGCTGCATTCGCGCGTCCAGGGGGCAAATCGATCGAAGACTGGATCGAAAATTGTCCGAATGCGGATTTCGCCGTCCTGACTTATCAGGGCGGCGCGGCGTGGCGCGCGCGGTTGCTCGGCGATATCGGGACCAAGCAGAACGTCCGCAAGCTGCTCGACAGTTTCGACGACGACGGTCTCGCTGCGCTCATGACCAACCTTGGCGGACACTGCATCGAAACGCTGATCGATGCGTTCGACAGCGCGCAGGACGAGCGTCCCACGCTGTTCATCGCCTATACGGTCAAGGGCTACGGACTCCCGCTGGCGGGTCACAAGGACAACCACTCGGGCATGATGAACCCGGCCCAGATCGAACTGCTGCGGACCAGTATGGGCATCGCCGAGGGGAGCGAGTGGGAACCCTACAGCGGTCTCGGCAACAATCAGGCGGCCAGGCTCAAGGCCTTTATCGATGCCAGCGTGTTGGCGGCCAAGCCAAGTGAGCCGATCGCGCCCGCCATTCCCGTGCCCGCACGCCTGCCAGTTCCGCGCGGCGAGGCACAATCGACGCAGGCCGCGTTCGGGAATATCCTGCTCGATCTGGCCAAATCGGACGAGCCGCTGGCGAACCGCATCGTCACCACCGCGCCCGACGTGACCCAGACCACCAATCTGGGCGCGTTCGTCAACCAGCGCGGGCTGTTCCGCCGCTCGGAAGTGGCGGATGCCTTCCGCGCAGCGAAAGTTCCCTCGGCCCAGAAATGGGCGGCAACGGCGGCGGGCCAGCATATCGAACTGGGTATCGCCGAGAATAATTTCTTCCTGATGCTGACCTCGCTGGGGTTGGCCGCGCCGCATTTCGGGACCCGGCTGATCCCGGTTGGCACGGTCTATGATCCGTTCATTGCGCGCGGTCTCGATGCGCTTAACTACGGCTGCTATTCCGATGCGCGCTTCTTGCTGGTCGGTACCCCGTCCGGCTTGACGCTCGGGCCGGAGGGCGGCGCGCATCAATCGATCAACACCCCGCTGATCGGCATGGGCCAGCCGGGCCTCGTCTATTTCGAACCGGCCTGGGCCGATGAGGTTGTGCTCATGATGCGCTGGGCGTTCGAGTATTTGCAACAGCCGGGTGGCAGCTCGGTCTATTTGCGGCTGAGCACTCGCGTGATCGGGCAAATCGAACGCGCGGATAACGGCTGGGAAGCCGACGCGCTCAAAGGCGCTTACTGGCTGCGCAAACCTGCCTTGAATGCCGAAGCCGCTATCGCTTTCACCGGTGCGGTCGCGCCCGAAGTGCTCGCCGCCTGGCAGGAGCTGGTCGAAGATATTCCCGGTCTCGGCCTGCTCAATGTGACCTCGCCCGACCTGCTCCACCGCGATTGGTCGGCCCGTCGAGCTGCGCGCTGGACCGGCACCAGGGCCGCCCGCAGCCACATCGAGGATCTGCTGGCGGCGCTTTCGCCAGATGCCGGGCTGGTGACGGTGATCGACGGATCGCCGGGGGCGCTGTCATGGCTGGGCGGGGTCAAGGGGATGCGGGTCAGCCCGCTCGGGGTCGATCGTTTCGGCCAGTCGGGAGACCTGTTGGATCTCTACCAAACTTACCGGCTGGATGCGGAGGCCATCTTCGATGCGGCGGCGGACTTGTTTCTGCGCGATTGAACCT
Source organism: Novosphingobium sp. (assembly GCA_031421295.1). Classification (GTDB taxonomy): domain Bacteria; phylum Pseudomonadota; class Alphaproteobacteria; order Sphingomonadales; family Sphingomonadaceae; genus Novosphingobium. The sequence goes on along the minus strand of JANOOJ010000270.1, from coordinate 2,424 downwards.
GCGACCGAGGAGTCGGCTACTAGCCTGCATCGGAGCCATCGCCCGATCGTGGTCCGCCGAATTGGGTCGCTGCCGATTGGTGCGCAGGGGTGCACCCCGAAGCCAGCTGGCTGAACGCCGCAGCGGCGTTGGGGCACAATCCATTCTGGTCCGCCAGCAGCACCGCTTTCATGCGTGGGTCCCAGAACGTGGCGATGTGATCGGCGGTGGCGGCGATGGCGGCTTCGTCGCCTTGCACCGCGAAGTTGCGGGCGATCTGGTTGGCCATATAGACCAGATTGGCACGAGTATCGCTCACTCCGCCGGTTCCGCTTCGATCCGGCGCGAGCGTTCGGACAGCCCGGCATAGTCTTCCTGCCAGCCGGTCGGGCCGTTGCTGGGCATCACCTGCACCGCGGTGACCTTGTATTCGGGGCAGTTGGTGGCCCAGTCGCTGAACTCGGTGGTGACGACATTGGCCTGGGTCGCGGGGTGGTGGAAAGTGGTGTAGACCACGCCGGGGGCGACGCGGTCGGTCACCTGGACCCGCAGCGTGGTTTCGCCGGTACGGCTGGCCAGCCGCGCCCAGTCGCCGTCTTTCAGCCCGCGATTTTCGGCGTCCTCGGGGTGAATTTCGAGCAAATCTTCGGGGTGCCACACGGTGTTCTCGGTGCGCCGGGTCTGCGCACCGACGTTGTAGTGGCTGAGGATGCGCCCGGTAGTGAGCAGCAGCGGGAAACGCGGCCCGGTCTTCTCGTCGGTCGGGACATAGTCGGTCACCACGAACTTGCCCTTGCCCTTGCCATTCGCGCCGCGCACGAAACCATCGACATGCATGATCGGGCTGCCATCGGGCGCGGCTTCGTTGACCGGCCATTGCAGCGATCCGGCTTCATCGAGCCGGGCGAACGAGACCCCCGCGAAGCTGGGCGTCAGCCGCGCGACTTCGTCCATGATCTGGCTGGCGTGGGTGTAGGTCCAGTTCAGCCCCATCGCGTTGGCGAGCGCCTGCGTGACCTCCCAGTCCTCAAGTCCGTTCGCCGGTTCCATCACCTTGCGGACCATCTGGATGCGGCGTTCGGCGTTGGTAAAAGTGCCGGTCTTTTCGAGGAAGGTGCTGCCGGGCAGGAAGACATGCGCGTAGTTGGCGGTCTCGTTCAGAAACAAATCGTGGACGATCACGCAGTCCATCGCCGCGAGGCCAGCGGCGACATGGCGGGTGTTGGGATCGGACTGGAGGATGTCCTCGCCCTGGATGTAGATCGCGCGGAAGCTGCCATCGAGCGCGGCGTCGAGCATATTGGGGATGCGCAGCCCCGGTTCGGGATCGAGCGTCACACCCCAGTCGGCCTCGAACAAGGCGCGGGCGGCCCCGTCCGAAACATGGCGATAGCCCGAAAGCTCGTGCGGGAAGCTGCCCATGTCGCAGGCACCCTGGACGTTGTTCTGGCCGCGCAGCGGGTTCACCCCGACCCCGCGCCGTCCGATATTGCCCGTCGCCATGGCGAGGTTGGCGATCGCCATGACGGTGGAGGAGCCTTGCGAATGCTCGGTGACACCCAGGCCGTAATAGATCGCGGAATTTGGTTTTCTGCTCTGTGCAGAAGCACAACCGCCGTTGCCCCCGGTCGCGAACAGGCGGGCGGCGGCGCGCAAGGTTTCGGCAGGAACGCGGGTAACGGGTTCGAGCGTTTCGGGTGCGTGGCGCGCGTCCGAGACGAACCGCGCCCAGTCCTGGTACTCATCCCAATCGCAGCGTTCGCGGATGAACGCCTCGTCGGCGAACCCCTCGGTGACGATGACATGCGCCATCGCGGTCAGCACCGCGACATTGGTGCCGGGCTGGAGCGGCAGATGATATTCCGCCTCGACATGCGGCATCCGCACCAGATCGATCCGGCGCGGGTCGATCACGATCAGCTTGGCACCTTGGCGGAGGCGTTGCTTCATCCGTGAGGCAAACACCGGATGGGCGTCGGTCGGGTTGGCCCCGATCACCAGGATGACGTCGGAATCCATCACGCTGTCGAAGTCCTGCGTCCCCGCGCTGGTCCCAAAGGTTGTTTTGAGCCCGTAGCCCGTGGGCGAGTGGCAAACCCGCGCGCAAGTATCGACATTGTTGGTGCCAAACCCGGCGCGAACCAGCTTTTGGACGAGGAACGTCTCCTCATTGGTGCAGCGGCTCGAAGTAATCCCGCCGAGCGCGCCTGGGCCATATTGCGCCTTGATCGCGATAAGTCGCTGCGCCGCAAAGGAAAGTGCCGCGTCCCAGCTGACCTCGCGCCATGGCTGGTCGATGCTGTCGCGGATCATCGGTTTCGTTATGCGGTCCTTGTGGTGGGCATAACCCCACGCAAAGCGGCCCTTGACGCAAGAGTGGCCGCGATTGGCCTTGCCGTCCTTCCACGGCACCATCCGCACGAGTTGTTCGCCCCGCATCTCCGC
>JANOOJ010000269.1:0-12215 GCA_031421295.1 Novosphingobium sp. | reverse complement strand
TCGGCAGCTTCCTTGAGCCGCTGGAGGGCGAGCTTGTCGGTGCGGAGATCCATGCTCTCCTTCTTCTTGAACTGTTCGGCGAGGTATTCGACGATCTGCGTGTCGAAATCCTCACCGCCGAGGAAGGTGTCGCCGTTGGTGCTCTTCACCTCGAACACCCCGTCGCCGATCTCAAGGATCGAGACGTCGAAGGTGCCGCCGCCAAGATCGTAGACCGCGATGGTCTTGCCGTCGTTCTTGTCGAGGCCATAGGCCAGCGCCGCAGCAGTCGGCTCGTTGATGATCCGCAGCACTTCGAGGCCCGCGATAAGGCCCGCGTCCTTGGTGGCTTGGCGCTGTGCGTCGTTGAAGTAGGCCGGAACCGTGATGACCGCCTGGGTGACGGTTTCACCAAGGTACGATTCGGCGGTTTCCTTCATCTTCTGCAGGATGAAGGCAGAAATCTGGCTGGGCGAATAGTCTTCGCCGCCGGCCTTGACCCAGGCATCGCCATTCTTGCCCTTGACGATCGGATAGGGGACCAGCTCGGTGTCCTTCTTGGTCACCGGATCATCGAAGCGGCGGCCGATCAGGCGCTTGACCGCAAAAATCGTGTTGTCGCCGTTGGTCACGGCCTGGCGCTTGGCCGGTTGACCGATCAGCCGCTCACCATCCTTGGTGAAAGCGACGATCGAAGGCGTGGTGCGCGCACCTTCGGAATTTTCGATGACCTTGGGCTTGCCGCCATCCATCACTGCCACGCAGCTGTTGGTCGTGCCCAGATCGATACCGATTACTTTAGCCATTGTTACCCCATCCTTGGACAATGTGACACCGCGCTGGTAGCTTCCCTAAGGTGGCGAAGCGGTTCGGCGGCTCGAAGATGGGGCGGATATAGGTGCGGTTTTGCTTGGCACAAGAGTTTGCGACGATTAGCCGGTGCGCACATTTTCAGTGGGTCCGAAAGAGACAGAGCATATGATTCGTCCTGCAATCGCCCTTGGTTTCTCCCTGCTGCTGCCCGCCTGCAATCAAGCCGAGAAGGCGCCGGTCACGGCCGAGACCATCACCACTGACAAGAAGCCGGGTCTGATGTTGATCGACGGACGGCTGGTGCTTCCAGCAGTCACAGGAAATCCCGGGGCTGTCTATTTCAAGCTGGCGAACGCTGGCGAAACGGACACCGCCATCGTCGCGGTCGATGTCACCGGGGCGACTCGTGCGGAAATGCACGAAACTACCGACACCGCCATGAAGCCGCTCAAAAGCGTCCCTCTCACATCGATCAACACCGTCATTTTCGAACCCGGCGGCAAACACGTGATGGTGTTCGGTCTCGACCCGGCAGTGAAGCCCGGCGACGCGCAGGAGATGACCATTACCTTCGCTGACGGTGACAAGCTGTCCACACCGCTCAAGGTCGAAAAGGCGGGCGCGATGGTGGACCACGGGGATATGCACTGAGCGAACCGGGCGCCCCAATGGCCTGCCCGGTCGGCGGCGAGCGGCCGCTGACCCCGGGCGAGGTCGCGCTGGTGCGCAGCGTGTTCGGCACCGCGATCGATCCGGCTGCGGTGCGGATCAGGCGGCGCAAATGGTTTCCCTTCCAGCCGCACCGCGTCACCATGGCGCCGATGGGTCACCTGCATTTTCATCCCTTGTCGGCCAGTTACTGCGACGATTTCAGCGCCGCGCCGCTGATGCTGCAGGGCCATTTCATCCACGAAATGACGCATGTCTGGCAGGTCCAGCGGCGCGGGCGGTGGTATCTGGTGCTCAAACGTCGGCCTTGGGCGCGTTACGATTACAGCCTCAAGCCGGGCTGGACGCTCTCGCGCTACGGGCTGGAGCAGCAGGCCGAGATTGTCCGCCACCTGTTCCTGCTGCGCAATCAGGCCCAGATACCCGGCGCCCCGCCGCTCGCGGTTTATGAACAGCTCGTCCGCTTTGTGGATTGAGCGCAGCGCGGCAAACAAGTAACAATGGTAACCAACCGGACGGCCAAACCCGCGCCCGGTGCATAGGTCCCTTTCATGGAGCTTTCCGATTACGCCATGTCGCGCGCGCGCGGCTTCCTCTCGCCCTACGAAATCGACGAGATCACCCTGCCCGCCCGGTTCGGCCCGATTGTCGCCGCTGCAGGCATGCTCTCCGGCCTGGTAACCAGCGGCCGCATCCGCCACTGGCTGGACCAGCTGCCCGACCCGCAAATCGAAGGCTGGGCTGCGACCGCCCCCGAGGAACAGGTTCGCACCGCGATGGTGCATTACAGCTTTCTGGTGCAGGCCTACGTCTGGGGCCAGTCACCCGCCCCGCCGCATCTGCCCGCCAATATTTCGCGGCCGATCGTCGCGCTGGCCGACCGGCTCGGCCAGGCCCCGCTGCTGCCCTATTCGGCCTATGTGCTCGACAACTGGGCGCGGATCGACAAGGCGGGCGAGATCGCGCTCGACAATATCCGCATGGTCCAGAACTTTGCCGGCGGCGACGATGAAAACTGGTTCGTGCTGGTCCATGTCGCGATCGAGGCCGAGGCCGGCACCATTCTCGACAATGCCTGCAAGCTGATTGCCGCCGCCGACGCTGGCGATGCAGCGGCGTGCGAGCGTTTGCTCGCGCAGAACGAGGCTGCGTGGGAACGGATCTACGCCATCTTCAAGCGGATGCCCGAACGCTGCGATCCCTATATCTATTTCAACCGCGTTCGGCCCTACATCCACGGCTGGGCCAACAACCCCGCGTTCGATGGCGGGCTGATCTATCAGGGGATTGAGAAATACGCGGGCAAGCCGCAGGCGCTGCGCGGCCAGACCGGTTCGCAAAGCTCGATCGTTCCGGCGATGGACGCGCTGATGGGGGTCAGGCACAGCGACGATCCGCTCAAGAGCTTCCTCGACGAGCTGCACCATTACCGCCCGGTCCAGCACCGCCGCTTCATCGAGGATATTGCGCGCCAATCGAACCTGCGCGCGTTCGTGGTCGCCACGGGGTCGCCCAGCCTCAAGGCAATCTTCAACGCCAACCTCGAACAGGTCGCGCGCTTCCGCACCCGGCACCTCGAATATGCGGCGAGCTACATCAACAAGCAGGCCCCCAAGGAAGCGGGCAACGATCCCGATGTCGGCACCGGCGGCACACCGTTCATGAAATATCTGAAAAAGCACCGCGACGAGAACGCCGCACAGCTGGTCTAGAGGCTGGCAAGATCGGGCAATGCCGCCTTGTCGAGCCAGTCGTCGGCCGCCGGCATCGGATATTTAAGCCCGGTCGCACAATTGAACAGGACGGCGCTGTCACTCGCCGAGACCAGGCCCGCAGCCAGTGCCTTGCGGTACGCGGCGAGCGTTGCGCCGCCTTCGGGGCACAGCAGCAGCCCGTCGCGCCGTGCACAGTCGGCGACTGCCGTGACGATTTCCTCATCATCGACGGCCAGCGCCCGGCCCCCGCTTTCGCGTACCGCGCGCAGGATCAGAAAGTCGCCCACCGCTTTGGGCACACGAATGCCCGCAGCGAGGGTATGCGCGTTTTCCCACCGCTCGGCATGCTCGACCCCGTCCTCGAAGGCCTTGACGATCGGCGCGCAGCCGCTCGCCTGGACCGCGAACATCTTGGGCCGCCCGGAGCCGATCCAGCCCAGCTCCTCGAGTTCGGCGAAGGCCTTCCACATCCCGATGAGGCCCGTGCCCCCGCCGGTCGGATAGAAGATCGCATCGGGCAGCTGCCAACCGAACTGCGCGGCAAGCTCGAGCCCCATCGTCTTCTTGCCCTCGATCCGGTAGGGTTCCTTGAGCGTCGAGAAATCGAACCAGCGACCCTCCGCCGCGCCTTTGCCGACGATTGCCCCGCACTCATCGATCAATCCGTTGACCCGGTAGACCCGTGCGCCTTGCAAGGCGATCTCACGGACGTTGATCTCGGGCGTATCGTCGGGACAGAACACGATTGTCTCGATCCCCACCCGACTGGCATAGGCCGCCAGCGCCGCCCCGGCGTTGCCGTTGGTCGGCATCGCGATCCGCGTGACGCCCAGCTCCTTGGCCATCGCCACCGCCATCACCAGCCCGCGCGCTTTGAAGCTTCCGGTCGGTAGCCGCCCCTCGTCCTTGACCAGCACATTGGCTCCGCCCGACGCGGGAATCGGCACGAGCGGCGTCTCGATCTCGCCCAGACTGACGATGTTACGCGTGTGCCGGACCGGCAGCAATTCGCGCCAGCGCCACAGGTCGGTATCGCGCGCCTCGAGCGCGCTGCGGGACAGTTCCGCCCCGACGCCGCTCAGATCATAGCGCACCAGCAGCGGGCGGCCCGCACCTGACAGCCCGTGCAGCCGATCGGCCTCGTAGCGTTCGCCAGTCAGCGAGCATTCGAGATGGGTGACGAAGCTCTTTCGCTCGGCGGTGAGGTTGTTGAGTGTCATGGCCAGCGCTTGGCGGCAGGTGATGGTAGCAGGTTTTCAAATGCTCGATGGTCGATGGGGTCTTCTAGGATCGCTGTAAGCGAGGTAGTAGCTGCGGCGGCAACCTCCACTACCGCATGCCAAGCAGGGTCATCCAGAATCGTCGCATGGTCATACGCATCGGCCTCATCATAAGCGTTCAACGTGAGATGGAGGGGCCAGAGCGCATCCCGCTCCTTTGAACTCAAAACGTCTTTGCTAACTTGATAAGCAAATGGGGCGTTGGACGCATTCTGATCTGTGACGTTATGGTCACCCGCAGCCGCGCTGTAGAAACACTCGACGAACTCGACGAAAGAGTAATGTGGGTTTTGCATTTCAGGATCGAGCCAAGTGGCACGTTGAAAATGCAAGTCGCCCAACTCGGCCACGGAGCTGAATGTCCGCGTGCGCCAAGCTCTCCTCGCGTCCTGGGTTAAGTCATTGTCAGACAACACATTAATCCGGATTCTTCGCCACCGCGACCATTGCGGGGCGCAGCAGGCGGTCCTTGATCATATAGCCGGCCTGCAATTCCTGCACGATCGTACCCGGTTCCAGCTCTGCGGAAGGCACTTCGAGCATCGCCTGGTGCTGGTTGGGATCGAGCGGCAGGCCCATCGCGGGGATGCGGGTGATGCCATGCGCGGCGAACACCTTGTCGATCTCGCGCCCGGTGGCTTCGAGCCCGGCGACGAGGTTTTTGAGCTTCTCGTCCTCGCGCAAGTCTGCCGGGATCGCGTCGAGCGCGCGGGCGAGATTGTCCGAGACCGACAGGATATCGCGGGCAAAACCGGTTGCGGCATAGGCGCGGGTATCCGCGATGTCCTTTTCGAGGCGGCGGCGCAGGTTCTGCGTCTCGGCCTTGGCGTAAAGCACGTCCTGCTTGGCGGCCTCAAGCTGCTCCTGCAGTTCCGCCACACGGTCGCCGTCCTGCTCAAGCAATTCCTCAGGAACGCCCTCCAACTCGGCGGCAACAGCCGGATCTTGCGACTGCATGTTCTCTTCCGTCATGTCGTATAATTTCCAGCTATCCGATGAGCTTGCCCAAGGATTGGGCGGTGAAATCCACCATGGGCACGACGCGCGCATAATTCAACCGCGTCGGGCCGATAACGCCCACAACGCCGACCACCCGGCCCTCGCGATCTCGGTAGGGCGAGGCGATCACCGACGAGCCCGAAAGCGCGAACAGCCGGTTCTCCGAACCGATAAAGATACGGGTCGATTCGGCCTCGCGCGCCGAATCGAGCAGTTCGGCGACCGACTGCTTGTTTTCGAGATCGTCGAGCAGCGAACGGACGCGGTCGATGTCGCCGAGCGCGGTTTCATCGAGCAAATTGGCCTGCCCGCGCACGATCAGCACGGGGCGGCGCCCCGATGCCTCAAAACCGTCCTCGCTCCACACTGCCAGCCCGCGTTCGACCAGATCGCGGCTCGCAGTATCGAGCGCGCTGCGGCCCGAGGCGATTTGCGCGCGCATCGCTGCGGCTGCTTCGGCCAGGGTTCGTCCGGCAAGATGTGCGGAGAGATAGTTGGACGCCTCCTCCAGCGCGCCGGGGCGCAACCCGATGGGAAGTTGCAATACGCGGTTCTCGACCGCACCGTCCTCACTGACCAACACCGCCAGCGCGCGACCCGGCGACAGCGAGACCAGACTCAAATGCTGCAGGCGCGGCTCGCGGCGCGGAACCATGATAACCCCGGCGCAGGCCGAGAGGTCCGACAGGATCGCCGAGGTCGCCGCCAGCGCGGCTTCGATCGGACCCGGCTCGTGCAGCCGTCGCTCGATCGCGGTGCGCTCCTCGAAGGTCGGCTCGGCGACTTGCATCATGCCATCGACGAACAGCCGCAGCCCGCTTTCGGTCGGCATCCGCCCCGCGCTGGTGTGCGGCGCGGCGAGCAGCCCGAGATGTTCGAGCTCCTGCAACACCGACCGGATCGACGCAGGCGACAGGTTCAGCGCTCCGGCTCCGGCGAGCGTCTTGGACCCGACCGGTTGCCCCGAGGCGAGATAGCCGTCCACCACCAGGCGGAAAATTTCGCGCGCGCGAGTGGTCAGTTCGGTGATCGGGGGTGCGGGCATAATCCGGAGTTAGGGCTTTCTTCTGGCCAAACAAACCCCGTTCATGCTGAGCCTGTCGAAGCACTGCTCTTTCTTTCGACGCCGGACCAAGTAAGGACGGCCCTTCGACAGGCTCAGGGCGGACGGCTTTGGGTGTATTGCGAATTTGGAGAATTCCATGCGACCTTCCGGCCGTGCGCCAGACGAAATGCGCGCGCTTTCGTTCGAAACCGGTTTCACCAAACATGCCGAAGGGTCGTGCCTCGTCTCGTTCGGCGATACCCGCGTGCTGGTCACCGCCAGCGTCGAAGAGCGCCTGCCGCCATGGTTGCGCGGCAAGGGCGAAGGCTGGGTGACGGCGGAATATTCGATGCTCCCGCGCGCCACCCACACCCGTGGCCAGCGCGAGGCTGCCAAGGGCAAGCAATCGGGCCGAACGCAGGAAATCCAGCGTCTTATCGGGCGAAGCTTACGCGCGGTGACAGACCTCAGGAAGCTTGGGGAACGCCAGATCACGCTCGATTGCGATGTAATCCAGGCCGATGGCGGCACGCGCACGGCGGCGATCTCGGGCGCATGGGTCGCGCTGCGGCTTGCGGTGCAGAAGCTGATCGCGGCGGGGGCAATCGCCGAGGATCCGCTGACCGAAAAGGTCGCCGCGGTAAGCTGCGGGATCTACAAGGGCAATCCGGTGCTCGACCTCGATTACCTTGAGGACAGCGCGGCCGATGCCGATGCCAATTTCGTGCTGATCGAAGGCGGCAAGATCGCCGAGGTTCAGGCGACGGCGGAAGGCGCGACCTATGACGAGGAAGCGCTGCTGCGCCTGCTGCGCCTCGCCCGGCTCGGCACCGACCGGATTTTTGCGGCGCAGGCGGCGGCGGTCGCCTGATGCGTCGGCCCCGGCTTGACCGGGGACCGCTGGCCTCAACCATGCGAGGTCGCGTAATCAGGCCAGCGGTCCCCGCGTTCGCGGGGACGACGGAGGACACAATGCGCAAACTCGGCTCGGAGACCCTGGTGATTGCCACGCACAACGCGGGCAAGCTCAAGGAAATCTCCGCCCTGCTCGCGCCGCATGGTGTGGCCTGCATTTCCGCCGGCTCGCTGGGGCTGCCCGAGCCGCCCGAGACCGGCACCAGCTTCGTCGCCAACGCGCTGATCAAGGCGCGCGCGGCGTCGGAGGCTTCGGGATTGCCCGCGCTGGCCGACGACAGCGGGCTGTGCGTCGCAGCGCTCGACGATCTGCCGGGGGTTTACACCGCCGACTGGGCCGAGCGGCAGTGGTTCGAAGGGTCGCCGGGGCGTGACTGGTACATGGCGATGGGCAAGGTCGAAGGGCGGTTGCAGGCACTTGGCGCTGCGGTGAACCGCAACTGCTGGTTCGCCTGCGTGCTGGCGATTGCCTGGCCCGATGGCGAACACGCAGTCTATGAAGGCCGTGTCAATGGCAGCCTGACCTGGCCCCCGCGCGGGACAATGGGCTTCGGTTATGACCCGGTGTTCGTGCCGAGCGGCGCGAGCCTGACCTTTGCCGAGCTCGATCCGGCAGAAAAGCACCGCATCAGCCACCGCGCCGATGCCTTCGCCAGACTGGTCGCCGAGCAGTTTGACGGTTAGGAGGCGCGATGGCCCGCGCGCTTTATATCCATTGGCCGTTTTGCCTCGCCAAATGTCCCTATTGCGACTTCAACAGCCACGTCCGCGATAGCGTGGACCATGCGCTGTGGGAGCGCTCGCTGCTCGCAGACATGGCGCGCGAGGCCGAATTGGCGGGGGGTGAGCCGCTCGATTCAATCTTTTTCGGGGGCGGCACCCCGTCGCTGATGCCGCCTGCGCTGGTGGCGCGGCTGCTGGCCGAAGCCGAGCGGCGCTGGGGTTTTGCACCGGGAATCGAGATCACGCTGGAGGCCAACCCCTCCTCGGTCGAGGCGGCAAACTTTGCGGCGCTGGCAAACGCGGGAATCAACCGGGTGTCGCTCGGGCTGCAATCGCTGGAGGACGAGGCGCTGAAGTTCCTCGGCCGCCTCCACAACGCGGCCGAGGGCATCGCCGCGCTGGAAGTGGCGCAGCGGCATTTCGGGCGCGTGAGCTTCGATCTGATCTATGCCCGGCCGGGTCAGACTGCCCCAGAATGGGAAGCCGAACTGGCTCGTGCGCTGACCTTCGGCACCGGTCATCTCTCGCTGTACCAGCTGACCATCGAACCCGGCACGCGCTTCGCCACGCTGGTGCGCGAACGGGCGTTCATCCCGCTGGGCGACGATCCGGCGGCCGATCTGTTTGCGCTGACCTGCCAGATGACCGCAGCGGCAGGCCTGCCCGCCTACGAGATCAGCAACCACGCCCGGCCCGGCGAGGAGAGCCGCCACAACCTGACCTACTGGCGCTATCAGGACTATTGCGGGATCGGCCCCGGCGCGCATGGACGGCGCGGCGGGATTGCGACGGTCCGCCACAAGAAGCCCGAGAACTGGCTTGGCGCGATCGAAAAGCAGGGCGACGGGATCGCTGAAGCGCGTGGACTCGGACGCCACGAGCAAGCGGCGGAGGCAATGCTGATGGGCCTGCGCCTGCGCGAGGGCGTTAACCTTGCGGTTCTCTCGCAGCGCTTCGGCGTGACCGAGGCCGAACTTTGCGATCCCGAAAAGCTCGATTTCTATCGCCGGCTTGGACTGGTCCGCTCCGAGGGTTCGTGGATCGGGGTAACCGATGCCGGGATGCCCTTGCTCGATGGTCTGCTGGGTGAGCTGGTCCCCGCCGCGCTGGTGGCGACATGAGCAACGCCGATCTGCTTGAGGCATGGAGCAGTTACCTCGCCCTTTCGCGCCGCCGTTCGCCGCATACCGTCCGTGCCTATGTCGCAACTGCCGCCCGGCTGCTCGACGCGACCGGGATCGCTGACTGGGAATCCATCGCAAAACTCGATTCCGTAGCTCTGCGCACCCAACTCGCGCGGCGCCGCGCCGAAGGCCTGACCAATGCCTCCGCCGCCCGCGAGCTATCCGCGCTCAAGGGCTTCATCGCCTTTGCGCGCGAGCAAGCGGGGCAGGCCGATGCCTCGGCACCGCGAATGCGCGGGCCGCGGATCAAGAAAGGCCTGCCCCGCCCGGTCACGCCCGACGAGGCGGTTAACCTAGCGGTCGCGGTCGAGGAGGACGCCGCCGAGGAATGGATCGGCGCACGCGACCGGGCGGTGTTGCTGCTGCTGTATGGCGCGGGCTTGCGGATTGCCGAGGCGCTCTCGCTGACGGGCGCGGATTTGCCGCTGGGAGAGGTGCTGACCGTCACCGGCAAGGGCGGCAAACAGCGCGCGGTGCCGCTGCTCCCGATCGTCCGCGATGCGGTGGCGGATTACCTCGCCAAGACGCCCTACCCCACCGCGCGCGCCGATCCGGTGTTTCGCGGGGCCAAGGGCGGCGTCCTGTCGCAGGGCATGGTGCAAAAGGCGATGGCGCGCGCGCGGACCGGGCTCGGCCTGCCCGCAACCGCTACCCCGCACGCGCTGCGCCACAGCTTTGCCACCCATTTGCTGGGTGCCGGGGCCGATCTGCGGAGTTTGCAGGAACTGCTCGGCCACGCCAGCCTGGGTTCGACCCAGATCTACACCAAAGTCGATGCGGCAGTGCTGCTCGACGTTTATCGCAGCGCGCATCCGCGTGGTTAGGGAAGCTCAGAATCCGATCCGATCGAGTCCGTTCGTGGTGAGGAGGGGCTGAGCATTGCGAAGACCCGTCTCGAACCACCCGGCGCAGCGCCCAAGTCCTTCGAGACGGCTTTCAGCCTGCGGCTTCAATGCCTCCTCAGGACGAACGGATATGGAAGGTTCTCGCGAGTTGGTTAGCCGCGCGGCTTCCAGGTCATGACACGCCAGATGTAGGCGAGCACGGCAAACACCACGATACCCAGGATCACCGGCCCGAGCCAATGCTGCATATCGGCCAGATAGTCGGCCAGCCATTGTCCGCCCAGGATCAGCGCCGCATTCCATAAGCCCGCCCCGACGAAGGTGAAGGTCAGAAACTTCCAGTGCTTCATGTGACTCAGCCCGGCCGGGAGCGAGATCATCGTGCGCAGGAACGGCGACATCCTGAGCGCAAAGACGATCCATTGGCCATGCCGCTGGAAGAACCGCGTGGCGTTCTCGATATCTTCCCACTCCATCGTCAGCCAGCGGCCCCAGCGTTCGACCAAAGGCCGCAGCCGCTGGTAGCCGAGCCGGTCACCGGCAAGGAACCAGGCGTAATTCCCCACGGTCGAACCGATCGTGCCCGCCGCCAGCAGCGGCCAGAACTCCATCGTCCCGCGCGCCACGGCGATGCCGCCCACCCCCATGATCACTTCGGAAGGGATCGGCGGGAAGATGTTTTCGATCGCCATCAGCAAGGCGATGCCCAGATAGCCGCCTTGCTCGATCAGTCGGATGATCCAGTTGTCCATGATTGCCCCAACGCGTCAGAGCGCGGAATGGCGTTCCTCGATAGCGTCCCAGATGAGCGCGGGGGTGTCGGTGCCGTTGAACTTGTCGATCGCCATGATCCCGGTGGGCGAGGTTACGTTGATCTCGGTCAGCCATTTGCCGCCGATCACATCGATTCCGACAAACACCAGCCCGCGCCGCTTGAGTTCTGGGCCGAGCACTGCGCAAATCTCTTCCTCGCGCGCGGTCAGCGTGGTGGCCTCGGCATAGCCGCCGACCGCAAGGTTGGAGCGGAACTCGCCCACGCCGGGTTTGCGGTTGATCGCGCCGGTGAACTTGCCATCGACCAGCACGATACGCTTGTCCCCCTCGGCCACTTCGGGAAGGAAGGTCTGGACCATGAACGGCTCGGGCCAGACCTGACCGAACATCTCGACCAAGGCGCCCAAATTGCTGCCATCGGCGGGCACGCGGAACACCGCCTTGCCGCCATTGCCGTGGAGCGGCTTGACCACGATGTCGCCGCCGTGGCGGTGCTGGAACTCGCGCACATCCTCGATCCGGCGCGCCACCAGCGTCGGCGGCATGAACTGCGCATAATCGAGCACGAAGACCTTTTCAGGCGCATTGCGCACGCTTTCGGGGTCGTTGATCACCAGCGTGGTGCCCTTGAGCTTTTCGAGCAGATGCGCGCCGCTGATATAGCCAAGGTCGAACGGCGGGTCCTGCCGCATCAGTACCACATCGATGTCACGCGCGAGGTCGATCCGCGCATAATCGCCGCGTTTGAAATGGTCGCCGACGATCCGCTGGACGGTTACCGGCACGGCCCAGGCGGTTATCCGGCCCTCATCCCCATCGTTAGACTCCCACGCCAGCGTGCCGACGTCATAATGCCAGACGTCATGCCCGCGCCCCTGCGCCGATAGCATCAAGGCAAAGCTCGAATCGCCCGCGATATTGATGCTTTCCAGCGGGTCCATCTGGACGGCAACGCGTAGGGTCATGGTGGTGTTGGTCCGTACTCAGGGTTGCCAGGCGTTGACGATGTGGCGCGGCCAGCGGCGCGGCGCAAGGAGCAGTACGTCGATCCGGACGTCTTCGCCCGGTTTGGCGAAGCGCGAAGCCACTGCTTCGGCTGCCGCTGCAACCCGCTGGAGCCGGTAGGCGTCGATGGCGCGATCGCGCTCGGCGACGGTTGCGCGCCACTTTACCTCGACGAAGGCCACGGTGCCGCCGCGGCGCGCGATCAGGTCGATCTCGCCGCGCGGGGTCTTGACCCGCTGCGCCACGATCCGCCAGCCTTTGAGGCGCAG
>JANOOJ010000268.1:0-4465 GCA_031421295.1 Novosphingobium sp. | reverse complement strand
CGCGGTTGTCGTCCTCGCAGGGGCCGGCTGGCATCCCGGCGTGATCGGAATCGTCGCCGGGCGGATCAAGGAAAAGACCGGCAAGCCGACGCTGGTGATCGCGCTCGATGCCGACGAGGCCGGGCATGGCAAAGGCTCGGGTCGCTCGATTTCCGGGGTGGACCTTGGCGCAGCGATCATTGCAGCGCGCGAGGCCGGACTGCTGATTGCCGGCGGCGGTCATGCGATGGCCGCCGGGCTGACCATCGACCCTGCACACCTTGACGCCCTGTCCGATTGGCTGGACGCGCATCTCGGCAGCGCAATAGCCGCTGCAATGGGCAATCAGGCGATGCTGCTCGACCTGTCGCTCGCCCCTGGCGGGCTGACCCCCGAACTGGTCGAAACGCTCGAGAGCGCAGGTCCCTATGGCATGGGTTGGCCCGGGCCGCGCATCGCCGTTGGCCCCGTGCGACTGGTCAAAGCGGACATCGTCGGCACCGATCACGTCCGCCTGATCGTGCGCGGCGAGGATGGCGGCAATTTCAAGGCGATCGCTTTTCGCGCGGCGCAGAGCGACATGGGGCAGGCGCTGCTCCATGCGCGCGACCGCCGCCTGTGGCTGGCGGGTCGTGCAAAAATCGACGACTGGTCGAGCCGGGTCCAGGCCGAGCTTCATGTCGAGGATGCGGCCTGGGCGGATTGAGGAGGCTTACCATGTTCAGCCATGTGACTCTCGGCACCAACGATTGGGCGCGGGCCAAGCCGTTCTGGCTCGCGGTAATGGAAGTTCTGGGCCATCCGGTGATGTTCGAGCGTGAGGGCGGCATCGCTTTCGGCTTGCCCGCCGGCCCAAAGACATTCGTCGGATCGACGTTCGACGGGCAGCCTGCCCAGCCAGGCAATGGCATCCATATCGCCTATCTGGCCGACACGCGCGAGCAAGTCGATGCGTTCCACGCCGCCGCGCTTGCCCGAGGCGGAACGGATGAGGGATCGCCGGGGCTGCGACCGCATTACCACCCCCATTATTATGGCGCCTATGTCCGCGACCCCGATGGCAACAAGGTCCAGGCGGTGTGTCATTCGGCGAATGGCTGAACTGCGCCGATAGCGACTTGACCCATTCGCCCCCTGTCCCTAAACGCGCGCCCTGCACCCGGTGCAAGCCGGATCAGACGCCAGCGGCACGAGCCCCGATGGCCCCTTCGTCCAGTGGTTAGGACGCGGCCCTTTCACGGCTGAAACACGGGTTCGAATCCCGTAGGGGTCACCAACCTTAGTCGCTGTCGTATCGCGCATTGGCTTCGGCCCCTTCGTCCAGTGGTTAGGACGCGGCCCTCTCACGGCTGAAACACGGGTTCGAATCCCGTAGGGGTCACCAGTTCGCTCTGGCTAGGGCACGACTTGGGCGATAAGAGACGCCCGCTTCATGATTTCAACGCGCAAACTCCCCTGGGCCGCCATAGCTCTCGCCATCGCGACCGCGGCCGGAATGCTGGTTGCGGGTGCCGACGCCTGGCTGGTCGGCGGCATGACCGTAATCTGGCTCGGCTCGCTATGGCTGGTCCTGCCCGAGCCGGTGGTCGAACCGCCGCGAGTCAATGTCGAACAAGCCTCCCGCGATGCCATGCGCGAGACGATCGAGCCGCTCGGCATGCCGCTGTTGATCGTGGACGGATCGCGCATCGTGCTGGCCAACCAGGCGGCGCGGACCGCGCTGGGCGCGCATATCGTCGGGCAGGACGCCCGGATCGCCCTGCGCCATCCCGAAGCGATGCGGCTGCTTGAGATGGGTGATGCGGCGACTGTCGCAATCCCCGGCTTCACCGGCGGGCGCAGCCTGTGGCAGCTGACCCGGCGGCGCATCGATGCGCAGCGCTGGTTGATCGAACTCAGCGACCGCACCTCCGAAGCCGATGTCAGCCGTGCCCACACCGATTTTGTGGCGAACGCCAGCCATGAACTGCGAACCCCGCTGGCGGCGATCATCGGCTATGCCGAAACGCTGGCCGACCAGGACGCTCCGGTCGATCCGCCGACCACCCAGCGGTTCCTCGAGATCGTGCAGCGCGAAGCAAAGCGGATGTCGTCACTCGTCGAAGACCTTATGGCGCTATCGCACCTTGAGGCCGAAAAGCACGATGTCCCGACCGAGCGCCTCGACCTTACCCAACTCGCTGCCCGCGTGGTCGCCGAAGTCGGTTCGATTCGCGGCAAGGAGCGCGTCACGCTGCACGAAAGCAGTGGCGAGCTGGAGATCGTCGGCGATCCCGGCCAGCTTGAGCAACTGCTGCGGAATCTGATCGACAACGCGCTGAAATATGGCGATCCCGCCGCACCGGTTGAAGTCGCCACAAGCTGGCCGGAGGAAGGAACGGTGCGCCTCACCGTCACCGATCACGGCCCCGGAATCGCGCCTGACCACCTGCCCCATCTGACGCGCCGATTCTATCGTACCGACCCGGGCCGCAGCCGCGCGGCGGGCGGAACCGGACTCGGACTGGCGATCGTCAAGCACATCGTCGAGCGGCACCGGGCGCAGCTCGACATCGCCAGCACACCGGGTGAAGGCACCACGGTCAGCGTCTCGTTTGCCGTCGCGGCTGCTTTGTCATAAAGCTGTCATGAAACTTGCGCAGATCGCGCTTCGAAGGTTTACATCGGAGTGTTCGTAATGAAGAAATCGGTCCTGCTGCTCGCTACTGTTTCCGCTGCCACCGCCCTGCTCGCCGGATGCGGCGGCGCGCAGAGTTCCTCGCGCGACCAGATCCGTGCGGTCGGTTCATCGACGGTCTACCCGTTCGCCAAGGCGGTCGTGAATGCGCTCGGCCAGTCCAACGCTGCGATCAAGGCGCCGATCATCGAATCGACCGGCACCGGCGCGGGCATGAAGCTGTTCTGCGCCGGGGTCGGCGTGCAGCATCCCGACATCGAACACGCTTCGCGGCGGATCAAGAAGTCGGAATACGAAGATTGCGCCAAGAACGGCGTCGACAAAATCGTCGAAATCCAGGTCGGGCTTGACGGCATTGCCTTTGCCGAAGCCAAAAACGGTCCTGGCTTCCCGCTGACGCAGCTCGATGTTTACAAGGCGCTGGCCGCCAACCCATTCGGCAAGCCCAACACCGCCAAGACCTGGAAGGACGTGAATCCGGCGTTCCCGACCGAGCCGATCCTGGTCTATGGCCCGCCCTCCACCTCGGGCACGCGCGATGCGCTCAAGGAACTGATCCTGATGAAGGGCTGCGACACCGATCCAGCCATGAAGGCGCTCAAGGACACCGACAAGGATCAGCACGACAAGGTCTGCGGCGAAGTCCGCAGCGACGGTGCTTACGTCGATTCGGGCGAGAACGACAATCTGATCGTCCAGAAGCTCGAGGCCAATCCCAAGGCAATCGGGGTGTTCGGCTTCTCCTATCTCGAAGAAAACGCCGACAAGCTCAATGGCCTGACCATGGGCGGCGTGACCCCGACCTATGCGTCGATCGCCGATTTCAGCTATCCCGGCGCGCGTCCGCTCTACATATACGTCAAGGCGGCGCATCTGACCGCAATTCAGGGGCTCAAGGAATTCGTCACCGAATGGGCCAAGAGCTGGGGCCGCGACGGCTTGCTGGCCAGGCAGGGCATGGTGGTTTCGCCCGACGACGTGCAGGCCGCCAATACCAAGATCGCCAGCGAGATGACGTTGCTCGATCCCTCGACCCTCAAGTAAACACCGAACTGCGCAACCAGTGTCGCCCGCCATTCCAATCCTGCTCGCGTTTGCGTTGGGGCTGATTGGCTGGCTGGCGGCACGGTCGCGCGCCTGGACGTTTCGCAAGGCGGGCGGTGCGACCAGCCTGCACTCGTTGCCCAATTACCATGGCTGGTACGTTGCGCTGTGGGTGGTCCTCCCGGCGATACTGTTCGCGCTTGCCTGGAACTCGATCAGCCCCGGGCTGGTGGTTACGCAAGTGCTGGCCGATCCGGCAGCAGCCAAGCTCCCGGCCTTCGGCATAGACCGCGACTCCATCCTTGCCGAGGCGCAGGCGCTGGCCAGCGGGCAGACCGCCGCCGCGTTCAATCCGCTCTCGATCGGCCTGGCCGAACCGTTCCGCGCCGCCATGCAATATTACGGCCTGATCGGCGTTGTGGTAACACTCCTGCTCGGATTTGCGGGCGGCGCATTTGCGTTCCTGCGGCTGCGGCCCGGCTTCACGGCGCGAACCCGGGTAGAGCGCGCGGTGATGACGACCTTGCTGGTGGCCTCGCTGGTCGCGATTCTCACTACATTTGGCATCCTTGCCTCGCTGATGTTCGAGACCTTCCGTTTCTTTGGCTTCGTCAGCCCGGTCGATTTCCTGTTGGGGACGCATTGGAGCCCCGATCCGATGGCTCCACCGAGCTCAGGGATGGGGCAGAACTACGGTGCGATCCCGTTGTTTTGGGGCACGATTTTCATCGGCGCGATCATCGCCATGGCGGTCGCGGTCCCGCT
>JANOOJ010000267.1:0-5458 GCA_031421295.1 Novosphingobium sp. | reverse complement strand
CACCACCATCAACCAGCCGACCGTCACGACGGCGAAAGCGAACATCGCCAGCGGCGCCAATCCTACGATAATCAACACCGCTGCGGCAAG
The DNA here is from genome assembly GCA_031421295.1 of Novosphingobium sp. Taxonomy (GTDB): domain Bacteria; phylum Pseudomonadota; class Alphaproteobacteria; order Sphingomonadales; family Sphingomonadaceae; genus Novosphingobium. Next base: position 5,368 of record JANOOJ010000267.1, on the reverse strand, counting down.
CGCGAAGAAATCCCGCATGGTGAGCCAGGTGAGCCAGGTCATCACGCGCGATTTGCCCGCCCCGACGCGTTCCTTGACGCCCTTGAACGTGAACGGGCGCTTGCTGGCCTTGGCCGCGCGGCCGTGAGCAAGGCGATGGACCGCGGCACACCCGCTTCGGCAATCTCATGCACTGCGCAGGCGGCGGCGGGAAGTCCAGCGGCCTCGACGCTTGAAAAGAGGATCACTGCCAATGGTTCGGCGTAAAACCGTCCCGGGCCGAACCGGGCGGCATGGGTCGCACTGGCCCCTGTTATATTCATCCGTAATCCTTATAAGCGCAGGCAATTGCCAAGGCAGCTACGGTCGGGCGAAGGAAACGGACGCATGGGGCCGCTGGCGGTGAGTGAAAGAAATAAAGACGTGAGCGCGTCTACGGTTCCCGCCCGGCCCAAACGCCCGCGCGAGCTGCAGGATGGCCTCAATTTCCATATCTATCATCCGCTTGCCTGGCAGCTGGCGCGGCAGCTGGCGAAGACTCCGCTGACTCCGAACGTGGTATCGGTGATCGGCGGGCTGTTCGTGGTCGCCGCAGCGGCGGTCTATGCGCAGCCCTGGGGCGTGGCCGGGGCGATGCTCGGCATGTTGCTCCATATGAGCTGGCATGTGATCGACGGGGCCGACGGCGATCTCGCCCGGATGACCGGGCGGACCAGCCCGATCGGCGAGATGGTCGACGGGCTGTGCGACTATCTAAGCCATATCGTGCTTTACCTGATGCTCGGGTATCTGCTGACCGCCGCGATCGGGGCGGCAGGCTGGTGGTGGATGCTCGCGGCGGGGCTCAGCCACCTCGTCCAGTCGAACCACGTCGAGGTCCAGCGCCGGCAGTACCAGTGGTGGGTCTATGGCACGCCGTGGCTGCGCAATACCCACAGCAACGCCGAAGCGGCTACGCGCAAGAGCGTCTTCGGCACCTTGGTTTCGGCCTATCTGGGCGCGGCGGCGGGGATGACGCCGCATGCACTCAAGATCGATGCGGCGGTCGAGGCGGCGCAAGGCGATACCGCGGCGCTCGAACGGATTCGCGCAGCCGTCGCTGCCGAAGCGCGGCCCTTGCTGCTGATCCTGAAGTTCCTCGGCCCCAATCCGCGCGCGATTGTGCTCGGCGTGGCGATGATCGCGGGCGCGGCTTCGGGAACCGGGCCGCTGTGGTATTTCCTTTATCAGACCGCCGTGCTCAACCTTTTGCTGGTGGCCTCGGTCACGATGCACAATCGTGCGGCGCGCCGGATTGCCGCCCGGATCGCGGCCTGACAGGGAAGCCGACCATGCTTCACGAATCGCTGCTCGACCAGGCCCGCCACCTCGCCCCGCGCGTCATTGCGCTGCGCCGCGCGATCCATGCCGAGCCCGAGCTGGGGCTGCACACTCCCAAAACCCGCGACAAGGTCCGCGCCGCGCTGGCGCATCTGCCGCTGGAGTGGCGCGAGGGGCCTTCGACCACCGGTATGGTCGCGATCCTGACCGGCGGCGCGGGTCCGGGACGGTCGGTGCTGCTGCGCGGCGACATGGATGCGCTGCCGATGCCCGAGGAAACCGGGCTGGAGTTCGCCTCGACCATTCCCGGCGCGATGCACGCCTGCGGCCACGATGCGCATACCGCCATGCTGGCGGGCGCGGCCGAGCTGCTCTGCGCGCGCCGCGATACCCTGCAAGGCGAAGTGCGGTTCATGTTCCAGCCGGGCGAGGAGGGCTGGCACGGTGCGCGCTTCATGCTCGACGATGGGCTGCTGGACCCGCTGCCCCATGCGGCTTTCGCGCTGCATGTGATGCCCAACGCCCCGCACGGACTGGTCGCGGGCCGGGCCGGGCCGCTGCTCGCCGCGGCCGACCAGCTCGAGATCACGGTGCAGGGCCGGGGCGGTCACGCCTCGATGCCGCACCAGACCCGCGATCCGGTGCCGGTCGCCTGCGAGATCGTGCTGGCGTTGCAGACGCTGGTAACGCGCCAGTTCGACGCGCACGATCCGGTAGTGGTGACGATCGCCAAAGTCGAAGCGGGTTCGGCGCATAATGTCATCGCCGATTTCGCCACGCTCAAAGGCACGATGCGCACGCTCTCGTCCCAGCATCGCGCGCAGCTGCACGCGGCGGTGCGCCAGCTGGCCGAGGGAATTGCCTCCGCGCATGGTCTCAGCGCCACGGTCCAGATCGACGAGGGTTTCCCGGTGACGATCTGCGATTCCCGCGCCGTCGATCACGGCGAAGCGGTGGCGCAGGCACTGTTCGGCGAACAGGCCTTCCGCCGCTTGCCCGAGCCGATCATGGGCGCGGAGGACTTTTCCTACGTGCTCGAGAAACTCCCCGGGGCGATGTTCTTCCTGGGCGTCGCGCACGATGGCGAGGACTGGCGCCAGTGCTGCGGAATCCATTCGACCCGCATGATCGTCGATGAAAGCGTGATGCCGCAAGGTGCAGCACTGCTCGCCGGGCTGGCGGAGCGCTTCCTCGCTGACGGTTTCGTCGCTGCCTGAATCAGCCGATCTGGTCGGCGGGGCGGAGCCAGCCGCGCATCGCGGGATAGGCATCCTCGCCGCGTTCGGACGTCAGCCCCCACAGCGCCAGCAAGGGCACGCCGAAGGTTCGCCCGGCGGCAAACTCCTGCGCGATATGTGGTCCGCCGCCATGGTAGCCCTCGGCATGGAATATATGTTCGGGATCGATCCCCAGCGCCAGCGCCGCAGCATAGGACCAGGCAATCGCGGCCATCTCCAGCCCGCCATCGTCGGTCATGGCGTCGGCGGCGCGCTGTGCGGGATCGCAGACGGCGAGATGTCCGGCTTCATGCAGCAGGTCGCCGGGCCAGGCGGAAACCGATGGGTCAACCACGATGCCGCCCCGCGCCACGGTCATCCCGGGAATCGCCGACTCGGCGACTGGTCCGGTCTCGATCGTAATGTCGATCCCGGCAAGGAAGTCCGCGATCCGCTGCGCCACAGCCTCGCCGCCGCCTTCTTCGCACCACTGGCAGTGCTGGATTGCCGGGAAAGCCATGATTCCGTGCCTAGTGTGGGGTGAGGACGCACCCGACAGGATTGACCTCGCCGCGCCCGGTCGCCTGGAATGGTGCACCCGACAGGATTCGAACCTGTGACCTCTGCCTTCGGAGGGCAGCGCTCTATCCAGCTGAGCTACGGGTGCCTTCGCCAAGCGGCGTGCGGGCGGTCGGTTAGCAGCGGCATCGGCGTCGCGCCAGATGTTTTAGCGATTTGGCAAGACGATCCCGCTACGACTCGCTGCCATGAACGCACAGCCGCCCAGCTTTACCGCTTCGCCCTCCGGGCCGAGCTCCGGTCCCCTGCCCGCCTCGGGCCGGGCCAGTTTCGGCCAGGCTGCGGCCAGCGCGATGAGCATGAAATGGTCCGCACTGCACGATGCGGCGGGCGTGGTTGCCTTGTTGGCCGGGATCGCCAGCGAACCGATGCGGCCCGAAGTGCGCAACTTTCCCGCCGTGATGCGCGATGCGGGCGGCTGGCGCCGGAGCATGGCCGAGCAGGGAATCGACGATCTTTCGGCGATCATGGAACCCGGCCTCGCCGCGCTGCTGGCGGTCCATGCGCGCGGTGCTTCGGCTTCGGCCGCCGCGCTGTCGCTGTGGCAGGAATTCCTGGTCGCCCGCGCGGGGCTGATGGCGCTGACCCCGCCGCCCGCCGCGAACGGACCGCTCCGCAGCGCCTGAAGTGCTTGCAAGGTTCGCGCTCTGTTCCTAGAACGGGCGTATGGCCGAGATTGTCCCGATCCCCGCTTCATCGCCCGATGAGCGTGCTGCGCAGGCCGTAGCGCGCGGGATTTGCCGCCTGTTCGCGCGCAACGACATCTGGTGCCTGTCCGAAATGCCGCTCCGGTCCAACCGGCGGGCCGATCTGATGGGGATCGACGCCAAGGGCCAGATCGTCATCGTCGAGATCAAGGTGAGCAAGGCCGATTTGCTGGGCGATGCCAAATGGCCCGATTACCTCGATCATTGCGACCGGTTTTACTGGGGCCTTGCCGCGCAGCTCGATCGCGCCTGCATGGACACCGAGGCGTTCCGGCCCGACTGCTGCGGGCTGATCGTGGCCGATGGCTACGACGCCGAGATCATCCGCCCCGCGCCGACCCGCCCGCTCAACGCCGCGCGCCGCAAGGCCGAGATCGAGCGACTGGGCCGCGCCGCGCTCAGGCGGCATCTGGTCGGACTCGATCCGCATTGCGCGGGGTGGGGCGAGGGCTAGGGCGCGGCCAGCTTGCGCCGGTCGAGCACCGCCAGCACCGCGCGTTTCTCCTTGTTCGAGAGCATCGGCCAGTCGGCAATCTCCGCCAGCGTGCGGTTGCAGCCGGTGCACCAGCCGCTGGCCGAATCGATCCGGCAGGTGCCGTCGCAGGGCGAGGCCGGGCCGAACAAACCCCGATCCTAGCGCTTGGGTGCCGGTTCGCGTGAGAGCCGGGTCATAAGCAGCGCGGCGCGCTTGGCCTGCCGCCACAGGCTGGGGATATCGACCGTTTCGCCCGCCGTATGATCGCCCTGGCTGGCCGGGCCGAGACCCACCAGACTATCGACATCTGCGGCGACGAAGCTGATATCGCCCGCGCCGCGCTTGAGCGGATCGAGCGCGCCCATCGCGGGCAGGCCCAGCGTCACATTGACCGCGTTGAGCTTCGCCAGCAGCGCGCGGTTGCCCGGGGTCGGGGCCATCGGCGGATATTTGTCCTCGAAATCGAGCCTGGCCTCGCCGCCGTTGAACGGGCGGGCGACGATGGCGCGCATCTTCGCCTCGGCGCGGGCGATCGATTCGGGGCTGAGCGCGCGCAAATCCCCGCTGGCGACCGCCGAAGCGGGGATGATGTTGGTCTTGCCGGTTGCTTCGCCATGCGCGGCATCGGCGGAGAGCGCGGCGCTCGCCCCGCCGACCAGCAGCCCGACGTTGAAGGTCAGATTGGGCTCGGGCAGCTCCTTGCGAAAGGCGGTGAGGATCGCGGCCAGCGGATAGATCGCGCCCTCGCCCGCGTTCGCCGAGAACACCCCGCTGCTATGGCCGCTTTTCGCGGTCACGGTGACTTTCCAGTTGCCCGCCGAGCGCCGCGCGATCGAACCCATGTCAAGTCCACCGTCCTGCGCCAGCCCCTCGAAGTCGAGCGCCGCGTCGGCCCGGCGGCCCGCCGCGAGCAGATCGGCGCGCGATAGCGCGAGCGGTAGCCCGGCCTCTTCCTCGTCGCCGGTCAGCACCACTTCGATATTCGCAGCCTTCAGCGTGCCCGCCTTGTGCATCGCCCGCAGCGCCGCGATCATCGCGACATCGCCGCCCTTGTCGTCGCTCACCCCCGGCCCGCGCGCGTGATTCGCGTC
>JANOOJ010000266.1:0-15647 GCA_031421295.1 Novosphingobium sp. | reverse complement strand
CGAATGCGTCGGCAGTGGCCCTTGCGACAATGGAGAGTTAACGCGCCGTTGCGCAAAACTCGACAAGCCTGTTCACAAGGTGTGGAAAAGCGGGGGATTGGGGCCCGCCCAGCTATTTGCCGCCCAGCGTATCGACCACTTGCCCGGCCGGACTGGTCCACAGGAACGCGCCGGTTACTCCCGCTCGGCGCGTTTGCGCGAGGAAAGCGTTGGCCGCAGCCTGGCTCTCGAACGGTCCGGTGAGCAACCGGTTGGTCTGCCCCCAGTCGCTGGTAAAGGCCCGCTTGCCGCGTGCCACCTCGGGCGCTTCGCGCGTGATCCGGCGCCAGTCGAAGGCGAGCGCCGCTTTGTCGCGGCCGGTGGCGACCTGCACCCAGATGCGGCTCGGGTGGCTGGGTGGCGGCGGGGTGACCGTCTTGGGATCGGGCGCGGGCCGGGTCGGCCTGATCCGGCGCAGGTCCACCGCGCCGGCCGCCGGGGCAATATCGCGGCTGGGCGGGGTCAGATCGCCAAAGGCCTGGGCAAGGCTCGGGCGCGTGGGCGGCGGGGCCGGTGCGGGAGTAGCAGCGGGCGGCGTAGCAGCCGCTGTCGCGGGCGCGAGGTTGAACGTAGCGACACTGCCCAGCGACGCGGCGGCCACCACCACTGGCGGCGGGGTCGGGGCCGGAGTCGGCTTGGGCGGCGCGACCGCAACCACCCGCTCGGCAGTGGCCGCCGGGACGGTCGTGGCTGGCGGCATTCTCACCGCGGGCGCGGGCGCGGGGACAACCCGAACCGGTGCCGGGGGCGGCGTCGCAATCGCAACGCGCGCCGGGGGAGTGGTCACTTCGCGGGTCGGCTGCGGGACCGGCGGCGGCGCGGTTGCGGCGACGCGTGGCGGGGGAGTTGCCGCCTCCTGGGCGCGCGCATCGCGCCGGCTGCGGCTATTGCTCCGCCCGAGCGGTTTGCCCGCAGGAACCAGCGGGGTATCCGCGGTGGCAAGCACCGCACGCGGCCGGGTGGTGGCATATTGCGCGACGCGCGGGTCGTCGCGGCCAATGTCGGCAGCACGCGGGAAGTGCCCGAAATTGGCGGCTGCAGCCTGCTGCGAGGGCGTGAGGCGCGGCATGTAACGCAGATAGGGCGAGATACCCGCGGCAAGGTCCTTGGGCATCGTTGCATAGGCGATCGATTCTGCCTCATCCGGGCTGCCAAGGATCGCCAGCCCGAACGCCCGGGTCCGCCACGCTGCCTTGTCCTGCCGCAGGAGCAAGGGCGAGAGCGTGGTTTCCATGGTCCGCTTGTCGCCCGAAATGGCGAGGCTGAGCGCATAGCGCCGACGAATTTCGTCGCTCGCGCCCTTGGCCAGCGCCTGGCGGTAATAGCCCTGCGCGGTCGCATTATCGCCAACCAAATCGTAGGCGAGGCCGCGATCGCCCGCGAAGGCCGCGTCGCTTGCCCCGGCCTTTTCCGCCTCGAAAAACAACGGGATGGCCCCGAACGGATTTTCGCTGCGGACCAGCGCCCCCGCGAGCCCGGCTTTGACCCGCGCATTGTTCGGCGAAAGCTGATCGGCGCGCTGGAAGAAACCGACCGATGCATCGACATCGCCCATGTTGAGCGCGGCCTTGCCGGCATCGATCAGCGCTTCGATGTCGCGCGGGTTCCGACCCAGCCTGCCCAGGGCGGCATTGAGCGACAGGCTGTCCGCTGCGGGAATGGCCTGGACCACCGGCTGCGAGACCGAGTCATCGAAGTCGTCCTGCTGCGCAAAGGCGACCGTGCTCATCCCGGCGAGGAGCAATGCCGCGCAGCGCGCCATCCGGCGGACGACGCGAGGCGCGATCATCGACTGTGCTGCTGGCATCCCAAACCCGATCACTGCAAGATTCGGCTGCCCCTGCGCCCCACCGCCTTAACCGTGGCGGAACAGGGACCTATTGGTTGTTCTGGCGGCCGAGGAAGCGCGGGATGCTGATCGACGGGCTATCATCGCCGTCGTCGCCATCCTCGTCATCCGCATCGGACGACTTGCCCCCGCGTGACAGATTGGCCATCCGCTCGAACAGCGTGTTGCCGGCGGTGGGCAGCCGCGGCGACTTTTCGGCGAGCACATCGCTATCGCCCGAGACCAGCCCGCGGCGGCGACCCATCAGCGGCGAGGACGCCACCGGCTCATCGTCTTCGGCCAGTCGCGAGGCGTCGAGCAGGAGTTCGTCGCCACCGGCACCTTCTTCGGCAGCAACCTCGGGCTCGGCTTCGGCTTCGGCCTCATCGCCCGCTTCGAGCGACAGCTCGAGCGGTTCGCCCGAGGCTTCCTCTTCGGCATCGTCCCAATCGTCTTCCGCAGTCTCGCTGCCAAAGCCGCCGGTGCTGCCTGCGGTGACATGCGCGCTGTCGTCGACCGGATCGACGATCTCGGTCGGCTCCTCGGCGGCGACTTCGGGTTCGGGCGCAGCGCGCTCGAACAGCGGCTCGGCGGCGGGCAGAGCCATCGACGGACGCGACGGACCGCGCGAGGCACCCAGATTGAACGGGCGCGCGGCCTCCTCGGCCATTTCGGAAGTTTGCTCAATCCCGGTGGCGACCACCGAGACGCGGATCTTGCCCTGCAGATCGGGATTGAACGCCGATCCCCAGATGATGTTGGCGTTGGGATCGACCAGCTCGCGGATGTGGTTCGCGGCCTCGTCGACTTCGAGCAGCTTCATGTCGTCGCCGCCGATGATCGAGATGATGACACCCTTGGCACCCTGCATCGACACCCCGTCGAGCAGCGGATTGGCGATCGCGCGTTCGGCGGCTTCGAGCGCGCGGTTTTCGCCGCTGCCCTCGCCGGTGCCCATCATCGCCTTGCCCATCTCGCCCATCACCGAGCGGACGTCGGCAAAATCGAGGTTGATGAGGCCGGGCATGACCATGAGGTCGGTGATCGAGCGGACGCCCTGCTGGAGCACTTCATCGGCCAGCTGGAAGGCTTCCTTGAAGGTGGTTTCCGCCTTGGCCACGAGGAACAAATTCTGGTTGGGAATGACGATCAGCGTGTCGACGTGCTTCTGCAACTCCTCGATCCCCGCATCGGCGGCGCGCATCCGGCGGGTGCCTTCGAACAGGAAAGGCTTGGTGACGACCCCGACGGTCAGCACGCCCTTGTCGCGCGCGGCCTTGGCGATCACCGGCGCGGCCCCGGTGCCGGTGCCCCCGCCCATGCCTGCGGCGATGAAGCACATATGCACCCCGTCGAGCGCGCGTTCGAGCTCACCCAGCGTTTCCTCGGCAGCAGCGCGGCCGACTTCGGGACGCGATCCGGCGCCGAGCCCCTGCGTGATATCGGGCCCAAGCTGGATGCGGTGTTCGGATACCGAATTGTTGAGCGCCTGCGCATCGGTATTGGCGACGATGAAATCGACCCCCTCGATCTGCGCTTTGATCATGTTGGCAATCGCGTTGCCGCCCGCCCCGCCGACGCCGATCACGGTAATCCGGGGGCGGAGCTCTTCGACTGCCGGCGGTCCGATATTGATGCTCATTGCGCTCTCCTGTCAGACACGCGAATGTGAAAAAACTGCTTACGGCGGTGTTTGCACCGTTCGAATCGGCGAATCAAAGCCGGATTAACCGTTGTCCACAGCCGCTTGCGCGGGGTCGGGCCAAATACGTAGCAACTAGAAGTACTCCTTGACCGCGCGGAACACCCGATTGACCAAGCGAAAGCCCGAATAGCGGATGGTCGGCTGATAGGTGGGACCGATCGCCCGGATGTCCACCGGGTCCGCCGAAGCATAGAGCACGAGGCCCGCCAGCGTCGAAAATCCGGGGGTCGCATGCGCTTCGGCCAGCCCGGTCAGATGCGGCGGCTTGCCCACGCGGACCGGCTTACCCAGCGCGGATTGGGCGTAATCGGCCAGCCCAGCGAGCTCTGCGCCGCCGCCGGTGATCACCACCTGGCTGCCGCGCTGACCGGTAAAGCCCATCGCTTTCAGCGCCTTGGCGATCTCTTCTGTCAATCTTCCGAGCTGCGTGGTGATGACCGAAACCAGTTCGGCGCGCGGAATGCGGTTCTTGTCGTCGGCGTGGCGCGCCTGCGGGCCGGTTGCCTCATCGCCCGGCGCGTTGACCGGGATCATCTCGCGGTGGTCTGACGGGCTGGCGATGGCCGAGCCATGGACGCACTTCAAACGCTCGGCCTGGAAGCGGCGAATCCCGAAGGCCGAGGCAATCGCATCGGTGATGTCGCCCGAGCCGAACGGGATCGCGACCAGCCCCAGCAGCATGCCCGCAGCATAAACCGAAACATTGGTCACCTCGCCGCCGAATTCGACCAGCGCGACACCCAGCTCGCGTTCTTCGGGGGTCAAGCAGGCATGGCCTGCGGCGATTGGCGAGGCGACCACCGCCTCAACTTCGAGATGGGCGTTCTGGACCGCCTCGGTAATGTTGCGGATCGGCGCGCCGTCGGCCAGCATGACGTGGATGTCGACCCCCAGGCGTTCGGCATGGAGCCCTTTGGGATTGGGTACGCCGTGCGCGCCATCGAGCGTATAATGCGCGGGCTGCGCGTGGAGCACCATCCGCCCGTCGGGCTGGATTACATCGCGCCCCGCGACCAGCAGATGTTCGATGTCGTCGGCCTCGATCCGCCGCCCGCCGATCTCCACCTCGACCTGCGCGATCTGGCTGGCGAGGCCCGCGCCCGAGGTGCCGATCCACACGCTGGAGACGCTGGTGTTGGCCATCTTCTCGGCGCGCTCGACCGCATCGCGCACCGCATAGGTCGCCGCCTGCATATCGGTGACATAGCCGCGCTTGATCCCCTGCGCCGCGCGGTGGCCCGAGCCGAGCACGATCATTTCGCCGGTCTCGGTCAGCCCGGCGATCATCGCTGAGATGCGAAACGAGCCGATGTTGACCGCGCCGAACACGCGGCTGATGCGAGGGGCGGCCATCAGTTTTCCTCCTCTTTCCGGGGCTTTGCGGCGGGCTTTTGCGCAGGCTTCACAACCGGCACAGCGGCGGCTTCGCTCGCGCGGTCGGGCACGCGGAAATAGATCCGATCGGGCGCGCGCATATCGAAGGCCAAAGCCCGGCCCCCGAGCAGGCGGTTGACCCCGTCGAGCCGGGCAAAGTTCATCAGCGCCTTGGGCGAGGATTCACCCTCGGGCAGCGCAAGCACCTGCCCAGTCTTGAAAGTCAGGTTCCAGCGCCGATTGCCGACCCATTCGGCCTCGCGCACTTGCGGCTTCAAGGCGGGGGCCGCTGCCAGCAACTCGCCCAGCGCCACCACCTGCTTGCCCGCGCCGGGGCCGGACAGCACCAGCATCTTCCGCGCCCGCGCCTGCGACACAGGTTCAAGCTCGTGCCCGGTGGCATCAATCAGCACGAACCGTCCGGGCTTGCGCAGCACCGCATGCGGCGTGCGCTCGACGATGTCGATCACCAGCGTATCGGGCAATTGGCGCGAGACGCGCGCGTCCTCGACCCACGACAACCGCATCAATTCGCCGCGCAAGCCATCAATATCCACCAGCGGCATGGCGAGGTCTTTCGCCGCCAGCGCGCGCTCGTAGACCTTGAGCTCGTTGAGATGCTTGACCCCGCGCACTTCGACCCGGCGGACCTCGAACCCGGCATCGCCCGCTACCGCCGCAAGCTGATGACCCGCCAAGGTCGGCAGCCCGGCCATGCTCGCGACGATCCACGCCAGCGCCACCGCTCCGCCCAGGATCGCTGCGAGGAATATCCGGTGCAGCTGCGCCTCGTCGAACGGCAGCCAGCTCATCGCGCGGTCGAACGCCGAGCCGGTCCTCGCCTTCGCGATGCGCACCTTGCGCTCGGTTCCGCGCGCAGCGGCAGCCTTGCGCGCGCTGGTCGACTTGCGGACGATCTTTTGGCTCATTTGTCCCCCTGCCCAACCTGATTTGCGTGCGCCAGCGCGTCAGCGACGATCGCTTCGACCAGATCGCCGTAGTCCATGCCGATGTGCTTGGCCTGCTCGGGCACCAGGCTGAGCGGAGTCATCCCCGGCTGGGTGTTGACCTCAAGCAGGAACAGCCCGGCCAGCCCGCGCTCGTCGTCCCAGCGGAAGTCCGAGCGGCTGGTGCCCCGGCAGCCCAGCAGCCGGTGCGCGCGCAGCGCATAGTCCTTGCAGGCCTCGGCAATCTCTTCGGGGATTTCGGCCGGGCAGACGTGTTCGGTCAGCCCGTCGGTATATTTGGCGTCGAAATCGTAGAACCCGGTCTTGGGCTTGAGCTCGGTGACCATCAGCGCGCGGTCGGCGATGACGGCGGTAGTCAGCTCCTTGCCGCGAATGAAGGGTTCGGCCAGCAGCCGGGCGAACTGCTGCCACGGCCCGGCCACCGCACGGCTGATCGGATTGCCGTAATTGCTTTGATCGGTGACGATCGCCACCCCGACCGAGGAGCCTTCGTTGACCGGCTTGAGGACATAGGGCCGCGCCAGCGGATCGCGCTCGAAAATCTCGGCGCATTCGACGATCCGCCCGCCGGGCATCGGGATGCCATGCGGCACCAGCGCATGCTTGGTCAGCTCCTTGTCGATTGCGATCACCGAAGTGGCCAGGCCCGAGTGGGTATAGGTGATACCCATCAGGTCCATCATCCCCTGCACCGTCCCGTCCTCGCCGGGGGTGCCGTGGAGCGCGTTGAACACCACGTCGGGCTTGGCTTCGGCAAGCCGCGCCGCGACATCGCGGTCCATGTCGATCCGGGTCACTTTGTGGCCGCGTTCCTCCAGCGCCTGAGCCACGCCCTCGCCGCTCATCAGCGAGACCGAACGCTCGTTCGACCAGCCGCCCATCAGGACTACGACGTGGAGTTTGGGGAGAGTCACTTCCGATTCCGAATGAGTTGAGGCCCGCCGCGCAGCATCCATATGCCGAGACAGACGAGACCATAGTTGAGAATGACATAGGCGGTCGCTTGAAACCAAGCCGTCCTGCCGAATCCTGCAAAAGGATTGAAGTTCTGGAAGCCGGTCCAGAGGCTGCCCCATAGGATCAGCAGCAGAAGCACCAGCCCAAGAAATCTAAACCAGAGCCGGAGCATCATGGCCGCCCCACCCTTTGAATTTCCCACTCAAGCTCAACGCCCGAGTTTTCGCGCACACGAAGCCGCACTTCCTCGCCCAGCGCTTCGATATCGGCGCTGGTCGCATCGCCGAGGTTGAGCAGGAAGTTGCAGTGCTTCTCGCTGACCTGCGCCCCGCCCACGGTCAGGCCCCGGCAGCCGGCGGCATCGACGAGTTGCCACGCCTTGTGACCCTCAGGGTTTTTAAAGGTCGATCCGCCGGTCTTCGAGCGCAACGGCTGCGAGGCTTCGCGGCTGGCAGCGATCCGCTCCATTTCCGCCTGGATGTCCTCGGGCTGGCCCGGACACCCCCTGAATCGCGCGGCTACGACAATCGCGCCCTCGGGCAGTTCGGAGTGCCGGTAAGTGTATTGAAGCTCGGCCACCGTCAGCGTGAGGAGCGAGCCATCGCGCAAGACAACGTCACAATTTTCCAATATATCAACTACTTCACTTCCATAGGCCCCGCCGTTCATGCGCACGAAGCCGCCAACAGTGCCCGGGATCGAACGCAGGAACTCAAGCCCCGCAATGCCATTGTCGCGTGCGGTCGAGGAGACGAGGATGCCCGAAGCGCCCCCGCCGCAGTCGAGCACGTTGGCGTGACCTTTTGTGACCTTTGCGAAGGCCTTGCCCAGCCGCACCACCACGCCTGGCACCCCGCCATCGCGGACGATCAGGTTCGAGCCGAGCCCCAGCGCCATCACCGGCGTATTCGGATCGAGCTCGGCGAGGAAGGCTTGCAGGTCGGCAAGGTCTTTGGGTTCGAACAGCCATTGCGCCGCGCCGCCCGCCTTGAACCACACCAGCGGGGCAAGCGGGGCGTTGGGAGTCAGTTTTCCCTTGGGCGAGGGCAGCGCGCGGCCTTCGACAAGCTCAGGCTGAGCGGGTCGTGGCGCGAAACCCACATCCGTTCGTGCTGAGCCTGTCGAAGCACGCGCGCAGCGGTCTGGCTGGACGCTCATGCCGCCCTCCGCGCGGCAATCGCCTCGGTCAGCCCGGCCGCCCATTTGGTAATATCGCCCGCGCCGAGGCAGACGACCATATCGCCCGGCTGCGCGACTTCGGCGAGCGTCACCGCCAGCGCCTCCGGCCCGGCGATCACTTGCGCCGAGCGGTGTCCGCGCGCCTTGATTCCGGCGACCATCGCCTCGGAATCGATCCCCTCGATCGGCTGCTCGCCTGCGGCATAGACCGGCGCGGCATAGACGATGTCGGCATCATTGAACGCGCTCTGGAAGTCCGCCATGTGATCGCGCAGCCGGGTAAACCGGTGCGGCTGGACCACCGCGATGACGCGGCCTTCAATGCCTTCACGCGCGGCCGAGAGCACCGCGCGGATTTCGACCGGGTGGTGACCGTAGTCGTCGATCACCGAGATGCCGTCGACCTCACCGACCTTGGTGAAGCGCCGCTTGACCCCGTGGAACTTGGAAAAGCCGGTCTGGATCACCGCGTCTTCGCAGGCCATCTCGACCGCGACTGCAATCGCGGCCAGCGCATTCTGGACGTTGTGACGCCCCGGCATCGGCAGTTCGATCCCCTCGATCCGCCGCGTCGAACCATCGCGCTGACGGATCGCCACGTCGAAACGGTTGCCGCCGGGGAACGGGGTGACATTCTCCCCGCGCACATCGGCCTGCGCCGAAAAGCCATAGGTAATGACCCGGCGGTCGCGGATCTTGGGGATCACCGCCTGAACTTCGGGATGATCGATGCACAGCACCGCCGCGCCATAGAACGGCACGTTCTCGATAAACTCGACGAAGGCCTGCTTGATCGCATCGAAGCTGCCGTAGTGATCAAGGTGTTCGGGATCGATGTTGGTGACGACCGCAATCGTCCCGTCGAGCCGCAGGAAGCTGCCGTCGCTCTTGTCGGCCTCAACCACCATCCATTCGCTCGCGCCGAGCCGGGCGTTGGAGCCGTAGCTGTTGATGATCCCGCCGTTGATCACGGTCGGATCGATCCCGCCCGCGTCGAGCAAGGCCGCGACCATGCTGGTGGTGGGGGTCTTGCCGTGGGTCCCGGCGATCGCGACGGTGCGTTTGAGCCGCATCAGCTCGGCCAGCATTTCGGCGCGGCGGACCACGGGGATGCGATTCTCCAGCGCGGCGGCGACTTCAGGGTTGCTGCGCTTGACTGCGGTCGAGGTGACGACCACCGCCGCATCGCCCAGATTGTCGGCGCTGTGGCCGATCATCACCTTGATTCCGCGCTTCCGCAGTCCTTCAATCACATAGCCTTCGGCAATGTCGGAACCTTGCACGGTGTAGCCGAGGTTGGCCATTACCTCGGCAATCCCCGACATGCCGATCCCGCCGATGCCGACGAAGTGGATCGTGCCGATGTCGGTGGCGACGCCTTTCATTTCGCGTCGTCCCCGGCTCGACCGGGGACCGCTGGCCCCAAGGTCGGACCGAGCGGCCCGCGATCCCCGCTTTCGCAGGGATGACGTAACATGGCCGCCATCACGCTACCTGTTCCTGCCCGATAGCTGCCGAAGCGCCCTGCGCCACCCGGATCACATCCATCAGCGGCGCGCCGCCAAAACCTTCGACCAAATCGGCCAGATCGGCGGTGGCATTGGGATAGCCGCAATTCCACGCCGCATGCGCCGCCGTCGCGAGCGTTTCGGGTCGCTGCGCCATCGCCTGGATTTGCTTGGCCAATTCGACCGCGCTGAACTTGTCCTGCCGGATCATTCGCGCGCCGCCGGCGGCAACCATCTCGCGGGTGTTGGCAGCCTGATGATCGTCGGTCGCGATCGGCAAGGGGATCAGGATTGCCGGACGCCCGACCGCGGTCAGTTCCGCCACGGTCGAAGCGCCCGCGCGGCCGATGAACAGATGCGCATCGGCCAGCCGGGTCGCCATATCCTCGAAATAGGTGCCGAGTTCGGCGGGAATATCATGGCTGGCGTAGCGCGCGCGGACCGCCTCGATATCCTCTGCGCGGCACTGCTGGGTAACTTGCAGCCGGGTGCGCAGCGCGGGCTGGAGCATCGCGAGGCCATCGGGCACCACTTCGGACAGCACGCTCGCCCCCTGGCTGCCGCCGGTGACCAGCACCCGCAGCAGGCCTTCGGGCGTGAACGGCGGGAACGGCTCATCGCGGAGTTTGAGCACTTCCCCGCGGATTGGATTGCCGACGAGGTGGACCTTGCCCGCCAGCTTCTCGGGCAGCCGATCGACCTCGCGGTAGGCGGTGGCAATCGCATCGACCCTCTTGGCGAGGAAGCGGTTGACCCGGCCCAGCACCGCGTTCTGCTCGTGCACCACGGTCGGGATCCTGGCCGAAGTCGCGGCCAGCAAGGCGGGCAGCGCGGGATAGCCGCCAAAGCCGACCACTGCGGCTGGTCCGAAGCTGTCGAACAGCCGCAGCGCCATGCGGCGGCCTTCGAGAATGCCCGAGACGCCCTTGAACCAGCCGAGCGGATTGCCGGTCAGTCGGCCCGCCGGCAGGACATGCGCAGTCAGCGAGGTCGGCTTGCCCGGGATCTTCGCGCCGCGCTCGTCGGTGATCAGCGCGACATGATGCCCGCGCCGCTCCAGCTCGATTGCCAGCGCGAAGGCCGGGATCAAATGCCCGCCGGTCCCCCCGGCAGCCAGGACGTAATGGCGACTGACGCTCATTTGACCCCTCCGGCTTCACGAATGTTGAACTTCTCGCGCCGCAGGAACGGGTTGCGGCGGGTGATTGCCAGCAGGAACCCCGCGCCCAGGCACAGGGCAATGGTCGACGATCCGCCATAGCTGATCAGCGGCAGGGTCATGCCCTTCGACGGGAACAGCTGCAGATTGACAAGGATATTGATGAAGGCCTGCCCGCCCAGCTGCGCGGTCAGCCCGGCGGCGGCGAGCACGGTGAACAAATCCTCTTCCTCCACCAGCCGCAGCAGCACCCGGAACACGATCGCGAAATAGAGCATGACGATCACCGCGCAGACGATCAGCCCGAACTCCTCGCCGATCACCGAAAAGATATAGTCGGTATGCGCCTCGGGCAGCGACATCTTGCGCGTGCCGAGCCACAGTCCGCTGCCGGTCCAGCCGCCCGCCAGCAGCGTCCGCTCGGCCAGCGCGACCTGGTCGTAGGCGTCGCCGCCACCGATGAACGCATCGATGCGGTAACGGGCGTTGCCGTAGAACACATAGGCCGCGACCACCGCTGCGATCACCGCTCCCACCGCCAGCCCGATGCGCTTGAGCGACAGGCCCGAGAGCAGCAGCAGCACGAACCACACCCCGCCAAACAGCATCGCCGAGCCGAAATCGGGCTGCATCATCAGCAGCGCCCCGACCAGCCCCATGATCCCGCAGGCAATCGGGACCACCGGCAAATTGGGATCGCGTACCCGCCATGACAGGATCCACGCCAGCCCGATGGCAAAGGCGGGCTTGAGAAATTCGCTTGGCTGGAGCGACATGCCGAGATTGAGCCAGCGCCGCGCCCCGTTCACTTCGCTGCCGATCAACGGCACCAGTATCAGCCCGATCAGCATCGCGAAGCCCAGCAGGATGCCCAGCCGCCTCGCCGCTTCCTTGGGCAGCAGCGACGCCACGAACAGCGTAACCAGCCCGACGAACTGGAAGCGCAGATGCAGATAGAAGAAATGCAGATCGTCGAGCCGGATTCCGGTCGTCGAAAGCCTCCGCGCGCTGGCGGGGGAGGCGGCTGCGACCGCCAGTGTGCCGATCGCCATCAGCGACAGCAGCAGCCCAAGCAGCACGCGATCGCTCTCGCGCCACCAGATGGCGAGCTCGCTACGACGGCTGCGGCGCGTGGCCGGGCCCGGTCCGGTGCCGCTCAGCCGGCCGGCAGTGGGGACATAGGGCGGATGCGTGGCCATCAGGCGGCATTCCCCGGCGGATCGTCGGCGGTCAAGACCTCGACGATCTGGCGGAAGGAATCGCCGCGCGCTTCATAGTCGCGGAACTGGTCGA
This sequence comes from Novosphingobium sp., assembly GCA_031421295.1. Taxonomy (GTDB): domain Bacteria; phylum Pseudomonadota; class Alphaproteobacteria; order Sphingomonadales; family Sphingomonadaceae; genus Novosphingobium. The sequence goes on along the minus strand of JANOOJ010000266.1, from coordinate 3,637 downwards.
AGCTGGCGCAGGCGGGGGACAGCATCACCACATCGCCGGGATGCGCGGCGGCAATCGCCTCGCGGATCGCTTCGCACATCATTTCGCTGCGATTGACGGGCATGTAGGGCGCGAGCAGTCCGGCAAACAACGGCCCGGCATCGCCGATAGTATAGGCGGCGGCGACATTGCCGAAATAGGGCACACATTCGTCGAGGTTGTCGCCCTTGGGCAGCCCGCCTAGGATCCAGTGGATGCGCTTGCCTGGCCCCATGTCATTTGGACGCGGCGGGAAGGCGGCAAGCGCCGGGGCAGCCGACGCCGGATTGGTCGCCTTGCTGTCGTTGATGAACAACACTCCGGCAGCCTCGCCGACGCGCTCCATCCGGTGCGGCAGCCCGCGAAAGGTCGGCATCGCCGCGCGCCACTGCGCCGGGGATACGCCCAGCGCTTCGACGATTGCGACTGCCACTGCCGCGTTCTGGAGGTTGTGCGGGCCTTGCAGCGTCGGCCAATCGGCCTGCATCGCGAGCAATTCCGCGCCATCGGCTTCTATGACCTTGCCTGCATCGTGGTGCAGCCGGGTGGACGCGGCAATAGCTGCGGTTTCGTCCTCGGCCTTGCCGAAAATCGCGATGTGCCCGGCGCCCTGCATCGCGAACAACCGCGCCTTGGACGCTGCATAACCGGCGAAGCCATCGTAGCGATCGAGATGGTCGGGGGTGATGTTGAGCAGCACCGCAACATCGCAATCGAGGCTGTGGCACAGATCGAGCTGGTAGCTCGAGAGTTCGAGCACATAGACCCCGCCCGCCCCCAGCGGAGCCTGCCCCAGCACCGGCAGGCCAATGTTCCCGCCCATCCGCACCGGCAGCGCGGCGCTCTTTAGCAAATGGTGGACCAGCGCGGTGGTGGTCGATTTGCCGTTGGTCCCGGTAATCCCGACCACGCGGTGCGCGGGCAGCGCCTCGCGGGCCATCGCGAAGAGCTCGATGTCGCCGATCACCGGGACGCCGACGCTGGCGGCTGCCCCGGCAATCGGGTGGGTGTTGAGTGGGACGCCGGGCGAGACCACGATGCCAGCCATGCCCGCCAGATCGATCGTCAGCGGATCGGCCAGTTCGACCCGGCCTTCCAGCATCCGGCGCGGTTCCTCGCGGTTATCCCAGGCGGTGACATGCGCCCCGCTGGCGAGCAACGTCTCGACTGCGGTCAGCCCCGAGCGGGCAAGCCCGAGGACCGCGTAGCGCTTGTTCGCAAAGGCCGGCGAGACAATCACCGGACCTTCAGCGTGGCGAGGCCCAGCAGCGCGAGGATGATCGAGACGATCCAGAAGCGGATCACCACGGTCGCTTCGTGCCAGCCCAATTGCTCAAAGTGGTGGTGGATCGGGGCCATGCGGAACACCCGTTTGCCGGTGCGCTTGTAGACCACGACCTGGACGATCACCGAGACCGCCTCGAGCACGAACAGCCCGCCGACGATCGCCAGCACGATCTCGTGATGCGCGGCGACCGCAATCGCGCCGAGCGCTCCACCCAGCGCAAGGCTGCCGGTATCGCCCATGAACACCGCAGCGGGCGGCGCGTTGAACCACAGGAACGCCAGCCCCGCCCCCATGATCCCGGCACAGAGGATCGCCAGCTCACCCGCGCGGGGGACATGCGGGATGCCGAGGTAGGTCGCAAAATCGACCCGGCCGGCGAGATAGGCAATGATCGCAAAAGCGCCCGCCGCGATAATCACCGGCATGGTCGCAAGCCCGTCGAGTCCATCGGTCAGATTAACCGCATTGCCCGCACCGACAATCACCAGCGCCGCGAACACATAATAGAACGGGCCCAACGGGATGTAGCGGTCCGAGAGGAACGGCACATAGAGGTTGGTGCTGATCTGGCTGACGATAAAATAGGCAGCGATCCCCGCGACGGCAAACTCCGCCAAAAGCCGCGTCCGCGCCGAGATGCCCTTGTGGCTGCGCTTGGTGACCTTGTCGTAATCATCGAGGAAGCCGATGATCCCGAAGCCGATCGTCACCAGCAGGCAGGCCCAGACGAACGGGCTGGTCAAATCCATCCATACCAGCATCGAGAACACCAGCGAGATCAGGATCATCAGCCCGCCCATGGTCGGCGTGCCGCGCTTGGCGAGGTGCGACTGCGGCCCGTCCTCGCGGATCGGCTGGCCCTTGCCCTGGCGGACGCGGAGCATCGAGATGAACTTGGGGCCGATGATCAGCCCGATCACCAGCGCGGTCATCAGTGCCGCCCCCGCGCGGAAAGTCTGGTAGCGGATGAGGTTCGCAAGGCCCGAGAAATTGAAATAATCGGCAATCAGATACAGCATCAGCCATCCTTGCCGGCGAGCGCCGCGACCAACGCGCCCAGACCCACCGAATTCGATCCTTTGACGAGGATCGCGTCCCCGCTCCCCACGCCGAATTTTTCCAGCGCTTCACGCGCTGCGACCGGGTTAGTGCAATGCGCGAAGGACACGGCCTTGCCAAGCGTTCCGCCCCCGGATTTCCCCAGTTCCTCCGCCAGCGCCTCCATCTCGTCGCCGACCAACACCGCATAATCGACACCGGCCTGCGCGAGCGGTTCGGCGAGCGCGGCATGGAACGCCGGACCGAACTCGCCCAGCTCCTTCATCGCGCCGAGCACCGCGATGCGCCGCTTGGCCGGGGTCGCGCCCAGTTGCGCGAGCGTCGCGCGCATCGAAGCGGGGTTGGCGTTGTAGCTTTCGTCGATCAGCAGCGCGGTGCCGCCATCGGCTGTGGCGATCTCGGTGCGGGCCCCGCGGCCCTTGAGCCCGCCGAGTTCGGCCAGCGCGAGTCCCGCAGCACCGAGGTCACCCCCGGCAGCGCGCACCGCCGCCATCACCGCCAGCGAGTTGATAATCCAGTGATCGCCCGGCGCAGCAACTGTGTAGCATAGTCGCCGGTCACCCAGATCGGCGGTGACCAGCGAGCCGCCACCGGGCGCGGCCACGGCATCGAGCAAGCGGACATCGGCATGGGCTGCCCGGCCGAAGGAGACGACGGCGACTTTATATTGTTCTGCCGCCTCCCTCAGCCGGGCAAAGTGGGGGCTGTCAGCCGGGATTATTGCGACCCCTTGTGGCTGCAGCCCTCCGAATATCTCCGCCTTGGCATCCGCAATTGCTTCCTCGCTGCCCAGGTTCTCGATATGCGCCGGGGCGATCGTGGTGATGATCGCGATATGTGGACGCACCTGGCGCGTCAGCGCGGCGATCTCGCCGGCATGGTTCATCCCCAGCTCGAACACGCCGAACTTCGCGCGCGCCGCCATGCGCGACAGGCTCAGCGGCACGCCGACATGGTTGTTGTAACTCTTGACCGAGCGGTGTGCTGCACCGCGCGAGGAGCGTTCCAGTGCCGCGAACAAGGCTTCCTTGACCCCGGTCTTGCCGACCGATCCCGTGACCCCGATGATGGTCGCCGCCGAACGCAGTCGCGCGGCCTTTGCGAGACGTTCAAGTGCGCTTGAGGTATCCTCGACGAGGATGTGCGGACCGTCAATCGGGCGATCGACCACCGCAGCGGTAGCACCTTTGGCAAAGGCACTGTCGATGAAGCGATGACCGTCCATCGCCTCGCCCTTGAGCGCGAAAAACAGATCGCCTTCGAGCACGTCGC
>JANOOJ010000265.1:0-1574 GCA_031421295.1 Novosphingobium sp. | reverse complement strand
GTTCGCCGAATTCATTGACGAGGCGGGCTTCCCCGCAGGTGTGTTCAACATGCTTCATGGCACTGGCGCGGCAATCGGCGATGCGCTGACCGGGCACCCCGAGGTCGATATGGTTTCGTTCACCGGATCGACCCGCGCGGGTATTCAGGTGGCCAGATCGGCGGCCGGAACGGTCAAGCGGGTGTCACAGGAACTGGGCGGAAAATCGGCCAATATCGTGTTCGCCGATGCCGGACTTGAGGCCGCGGTTACGCGCGGCGTGCTGCATTGCTTCGGCAATACCGGCCAATCGTGCAATGCGCCGACCCGGATGCTGGTTGAGGGTTCTGTCTATGATGAGGCGGTGGCGATCGCCGCCAAGGTTGCGGCAAGCGTCACGCTGGGCGATCCGATGGACAAGGGTCCGCACCTCGGCCCGGTGGTCAGCAAGGTCCAGTATGACAAGATCCAGGCGCTGATCCAGGCGGGGATCGAGGAAGGCGCAACGCTGATCGCGGGCGGCACCGGCCGCCCCGAAGGGTTTTCGCGAGGGTATTACGTCAAGCCGACGATCTTTGCCGATGTCACCAACCAAATGACTATCGCGCGCGAAGAGATCTTCGGCCCGGTGCTGGCGATGATCCCGTTCGCAGATGAGGCTGAGGCCGTCACAATCGCCAATGACACACCCTATGGGCTGGCCGGCTATGTCCAGAGCGGCGATCTTGCGCGCGCGCGCCGCGTGGCCGCACTGGTCCGCGCGGGCAGCGTCCATATCAATGGCGCCGGGCAGGACTATTGCTCGCCGTTCGGCGGTTACAAGCAATCGGGCAATGGCCGCGAATGGGGCGAGTTCGGCCTCCATGATTTCCTTGAGATCAAGGTGATGAACGGGTTTCACCCGGCATGAAGCTGGCCGATATCCAGACCTTCGTGGTCGGCAATCCCCCGCCACATTTCGGTGGGCGCTATTTCGTTTTCGTCAAGCTGACCACGGCCTGCGGGATTTGCGGGGTCGGCGAAGCCTATTGCGTGCCGTTCGAACCGCATCTGGTGGCAAAGATGATCGAGGATGTCTTTGCGCGTTACGCCGAGGGCACCGATCCCCATGACATCGAGGCACTGTGGCGGCGGGTCTATTCCAGCGGCTTTACGCAGCATCCCGATCTGACTGTGATGGGTGTGCTCAGCGCGCTGGAAATGGCCTGCTGGGACATCATCGGCAAGGCGGCGAACCAGCCGGCTTACAAGCTGCTCGGCGGCCAGGTGCATGAGCGGCTCAGAGCCTACACCTATATCTATCCGCGCCCAGGCGATCCTAGCGATGTCTACCACGATCCCGATCTTGCGGCGGAGCGCGCGGGCGAATATCTGGCGCAGGGGTTTACCGCGCTGAAGTTCGATCCGGCCGGGGCTTACTCTGCATTTGACGGACGGCAGCTGTCGCTCGACGCGCTGGAGCTGTCCGAGCGGTTTGCCCGCACCTTGCGCGAAGCGGTTGGCACCAGGGCCGATCTGCTGTTCGGCACGCACGGGCAGATGACCGCCGCAGGCGCGAACCGGCTGGCGCGGCGGCTTGAACCTTATGATCCGCT
>JANOOJ010000264.1:0-17212 GCA_031421295.1 Novosphingobium sp. | reverse complement strand
GTCGTCGGGCACCACCACTTCGATGCGGCTTTCTTCCTCGTCGATCACCACGCGGCTGACGGTCGCCGGCTGGAGCGCGTTGACCACGAAAGTCGCGGTGTCTTCGCTCCACGGGATGATGTCGATCTTCTCGCCCTGCAGTTCCTGCACGACGGCCTGGACCCGGCTGCCCTTCATGCCGACGCAGGCACCGACCGGATCGATGCTGCTATCGCGGCTGATCACACCGATCTTGGCGCGCGAACCCGGATCGCGGGCAGCGGCCATGATGGTGATGATCCCGTCGTAGATTTCGGGCACTTCCTGCGCGAACAGCTTCTTCATGAATTCGGGGTGCGAGCGGCTGAGGAAAATCTGGGGCCCGCGGTTCTGGCGCTCGACCTTGAGCACCAGCGCGCGGACGCGCTCGCCGATGCGGGCGGCTTCGCGCGGGATTTGCTGGTCGCGGCGGATCACACCCTCGGCGCGACCGAGGTTGACGATCACGTGGCCGAACTCGACCGACTTGATCACGCCGGTGATCAGCTCGCCGCCGCGATCCTTGAATTCCTCGAACTGGCGGTCACGCTCGGCATCGCGGACCTTCTGGAAGATCACCTGCTTGGCCGATTGCGCATCGATCCGCCCCAGGTCGACCGGAGGCAGCGGGTCGACGATGAAATCGCCCAGCTTGGCTTCGGCATCGAGCTTCTTCGCGGCGGTCAGATCGACCTGCTTGAAGTAATCCTCGACCTCTTCGACCACCTCGACGACGCGCCACAGCCGCAGATCGCCGGTGCGCGGATCGAGCTTGGCGCGGATGTCGTTTTCGGCACCATAGCGGTTGCGCGCCGACTTCTGGATCGCTTCTTCCATCGCCTCGATGACGATCGACTTGTCGATCATCTTCTCGGTCGCGACCGCGGTGGCGATCGCGAGCAGTTCGGCGCGATTGGCAGAAATCGGGCTGGCCATGCTTAGTCTTCCTCTAGTTCCAGGATTTCGCCCGGCTCGTCTTCCGAGCCAAACACTTCTTCATCCGCCCCACTGGTATCGAGCGGGCGGGTTGCGGCGATCAAGCGGTCGGTCAGGACCAGCTTGGCGGATTGGATGTCGGCCAGCGTGAAGCCGACGCGGCCGGATTTCTTGTCGTCGAGCGTGATCGTGTCGCCCTCGATCCCGATGAGTTCGCCTTGGAGGCTCTTGCGATTGCCCTCCACCGGGTTCGCCAGCAGGATGCGCACTTCGTGCCCGGCCCATTGCGCAAAGTCCTTGGCGCGAGTCAGCGGACGGTCGATCCCGGGCGAGCTGACCTCGAGCCGATAGGCACCCTCGACCAGCTCCTCACCCGCTTCCTCCAGCGCATCGATCGCATCGGACACCCGGCGCGACAGCGCGGCGCAATCCTCGATTACCAGCTGGCCGGTGGCTGGCCGCTCGGCCATGATCTGGAGCGTGTGCTCCTCGTCGCCGACTTCGCTTTTGCCGAACACGATCACGCGCACGAGATCGAAACCCAGGGCCTGCGCCTCGGGCTCGACGATCTCGGTAATGCGCGCGATATTCGCCATCAATGCTCCGCCAAACCACTCCCGGCAGGGAGAAGAAAATGCCCGACCTCATGACAACGGAGTTTCGCGCCGGCCCCTTTCGGCGCCAGCCCGGACGTTGCTAACAATGTCGGGTATCAGCCGCAGATAGGCTCGTTTACCGGGAATGGCAAGTAGTCGCGTTCAGCGACAGTTTTGTACGACCTGCCCCGCAGCCAATTGTCGTTTTTTGCTCACTGGTCGACAACGACGCCCACGCGGCTTCGGTTCTGTCCCATCGAATGTGGCGCGCGTCGATAACCAATCGCGCAAGGCATCCCATTCGCTTTTGGAAATGTTATTCAGCGGCTCATGGCGACGAGTCCCACCGACAAATATGCTGGAAAATCGGCTATCCAGAGGTTCATGGGACGATCCTAAGTGCCAAACGTGTGAGAAAATCAAGACATTGATGCCTCCCAAATCTCTATCTATGTCGGTTGAATCATGGCTTAAATTGGGAACTTGGAAGAACCCGTCGCCAGCGTCACAATAGATATTGTCAGGAGTCTCAGATTGTTCAGGCTTTTTTGTCGCGAATCGGGGGTCATGCCAGTAGTCACGAAAGGGAATGACGGCAGATACCACCCCTGCCCAGCGCACGGAGTTGCGCTCCGGCGAAAGCGTCTTCCCGTTGAAACCGATTATGAGATCACCGATTTTCGCCCGCTTCCGGATACGTGGCTTGCAAATCGCCAGCGTGGTGGCTGGCGCGTTATAGTTGGGCGCTGAGCCCCGGTCAGTGGTGATAACATAGGACTGCACCCTCACGATCCGTTCTCCAGCGTTTGTGAAATCCAATCCGTTGCATCGCTCCGATCATCAATGTCGGCCACAAACTCCTGCCCGCGCGCGACGGTTTGGAGGAGTGCGCCATCGAACCGGTCGGGCGAATGATAACTTAGGCCAGTTCCACCGACATGCGGATTCAGCCAATCGGGAATGGCCCATTTGCTTGGAAGCCGACTGTCGGCATCACTGAGCATCACTGCCCGTCGGAACACCCCAGAACCCGGAAACCGTTTCCCACCGAATTCGCAGTAATCGGAAGCGACAAAGATGGTGTTTCGGCTACTTCGACCGTCGCGGGCGTGCGGATGATCAACCAACCACGGACGGCTTGCAAGCAAGCCCGCCCCGTCAGTCCCGGCATCTATGACTTCACCGATTTTTAGCCAGCCGAACAAACAATGTCGCCTAGGCCCGTCAAAACGCCAACGACCATCGACGTTTCGGACTTGCCTATAAAGACCCCAAAAAAGGAACAAGTCTCCTTCACCTACGCCTTGATTGCGCAAGTGCGACAACGCTGGCCCTGCTTGGCCAAGCGCACCGCGCCAACCGTGAAGGCGGTTGGGTAAAGATGTTTCGTCGATGTCCGGGTCAAGATGGCAGAGTTGCTGATCTGACAATCTCCCGTTCGACAGGTCTCTCGCCATTGATGCGAACGGCTCGGCGAGCTGCGCGTACTTGGTGGGGCTGGTCGGACCGTCCGGGATCGGGAGACTGAATGGCCTTCCATCCACAAGCGCACTAGCAATCCTACCAGCCGCACTATCAACACCTTTGCGACTGAAGATTACCTTCATCCAGCTGCTCCCCGCTCCCCCAGCCCATGCTTCTTCATGCAGTGCCGCAGCTGATCATAACTTAGCCCGAGCGCTTTGGCGGTCTGGCGCTGGTTGTAGCGGTGCTTGCCCAGCGCGTGTTCGAGGATGCCGCGTTCGTGCGCATCGACCGCAGCGCGCAGGTCGCTGACGCTTTCGTGCAGGGCCGGAGTCGCCACGGTCGGCACATAAGCGCGCGGTTCGTCGGGGCGGCTTTGGACCTGCGCTACACCGACCGGCTTCCACGGGCTGTCGAACGGGTCAAATTCGATATGCGCGACCGGGGCTTCCCAATTGTCCCAGCGATAGATCGCGCGTTCGATCACATTGCGCAGCTCGCGGACATTGCCGGGCCACTGGTATTCCTCCAGCCCGCGCATCGCCGGTTCGCTGAAGCCGGGCCAGCGCTCCCAGCCCAGTTCGGAGGCCATGCGCCGCCCGAAATAGTCGGCGAGCACATAGATATCGCCCTCGCGCACCCGCAGCGGCGGCAGGGTGATGACCTCGAAGCTCAGCCGGTCGAGCAGATCGGCGCGGAACCGGCCTTCCTCGGCCAGACGCGGCAAATCCTCGTTGGTCGCGGCGACTATCCGCACATCGACCCGGATCGGCCGCGACGAACCGATTCGCGTAACCTCGCCATATTCGACCGCGCGGAGCAGCCGTTCCTGCGCGCCCATCGACAGCGTGGCCAGTTCGTCGAGAAAAAGCGTCCCTTTGTCGGCTTCCTCGAACCTTCCCGCGCGCGCTCTGGTAGCGCCGGTGAAGGCCCCCGCTTCATGACCGAACAGCTCCGCCTCGATCAACGTCTCCGGCAACGCCGCGCAATTGAGCGTGATCAGCGGCTCGGCCCAGCGCTTGCTCAGCTGGTGCAGGCGCTCGGCAATCAATTCCTTGCCCGTCCCGCGTTCGCCGACCACCAGCACCGGGCGCCGCATCGGCGCGGCGCGGCTGGTCCGCTCGACCGCGTCGAGAAAGGCACCCGACTGGCCGACGAATTGGGTTTCCCGCTCCATTCCCTAGGGACTGTCCTGGCGGGGTGGATACGCCGTGATCGCACTGGGAAGCCCGCTGGCGAGGAGCGCTGCGCAGCGCGGGCTGGTGGCCCCGTGCCAGCAGCGCGACGAAGTCCAGCGGGCATCCCAGTGCGACCCCGCAGGGGCGGGCCGATTTTGGCCCATCACTGCGTTACTCGTCGATCACTATGCTTCGGCATGGCTCTCTCCTCGCGCCTTGTGCTGGGCCAAAATCGACTCCGTCCCGGCGCATCTACCCCGCTAGGACAGTCCCGACATATAGCGAAAATTCCCAACAGGTCGCAATCCAAACCAAATGTCGTTGGTCGAATTCTACGGCATGTGGCGGAAATGCGCCATCCACCCGGTTTGGCACGCGGCTTGCTGAAAGGTGAACAAACCAATTCACTGAAGGCCCAGACCATGACGACCACCACCTCTTCCTTCGCCAAGCCGAAGAGCAAGCTCGACCGCGCGGTCGTTGCCAGCCTTGCCGCGATGACGATCTTCGTCCTTGCCCAGCAGCTCCAGCCGGTCCCCGCCCCGATGGCCTTTGGCGCCGCAGCGAGCGGCGCGGTCGCTGCGCAGCAGGCTTGAGCGGATGACCGAAGATCCCTTCACCCCCCTTGGGTCGGGGCGCTCCCAGTCCCCCGACGGCGGAGCACAGTCCCCCCGCCAGCGGAGCGCTTCGACCCAGACCGGGCAACCCGAACGATTTGGCCGCTTCGACAGCGAAGTCGAACGCATTCGCCGTTCCCCCACTCCGACCTATGGAGCTCCCCTGATGAGCATCTTCACGCGCACTCGTGACATCATCGCCGCCAATTTCACCGAGCTGCTCGATAAGGCGGACGATCCCCAAAAGATGATCCGCATGATCATCTTCGAGATGGAGGAGACGCTGGTCGAAGTCCGCGCCAGCGCCGCGCGGACGATTGCCGATCAGAAGGAAATGCACCGCCACACCGTCAAGCTCGACCGGCTCCAGGCCGATTGGGGCGACAAGGCGCAGCTCGCGCTCAGCAAGGACCGCGAGGACCTCGCCCGCGCCGCGCTGGTGGAAAAGAAGAAGGCCAGCGATATGGCCGACCAGCTCAAGAGCGAGATCACCGTGCTCGACGATGCGCTGCGCGCCTATGAGGTCGATATCGAGAAGCTGCAGAACCGCCTGCGCGAAGCCCGCAGCCGCCAGACCGCGATCGCCGCGCGGCTCGAAAGCGCCGAGAACCGGGTCAAGCTGCGCACCCTGCTCGCCAGCGAGCGGGTCGACGAGGCAATGTCGCGGTTCGACCAGCTCGAACGCCGGGTCGATTACGCCGAGGGCCGCGCCGATGCGCTGAGCCTGGCCGATGGCTCGCAAAAGCCGGGTCTGGCCGACCAGATCGCCGCGCTCGCCGGGGCCGACAAGATCGACGCAGAACTCGAAGAAATGAAGCGTGCGCTCAGCGGCAATGCCCCGGGCGACGCAGCGATGAAGGAGGACTGATCCCGTGTTTCCAACCGAACTTATCATTGTCCCGGCCATCTTCCTGGGGTTGCCGTGGATTATCCTCCACTACGTGACCCGGTGGAAGACCGCCGCCACACTGACCACCGACGACGAGACGATGCTCGAGGAGCTCTATGCGCTCGCCCGCCGCCTCGACGACCGGATGGATACGGTCGAGCGGCTGGTCGCCAGCGACAACCCTGATTTCAAACCGGCCCGTCTGGTCCACGATCGCGAGGTCGATAATTTGCCGCTGCGCGAGATCGACCGCATCATGGCCGCGAAAGGGAAGAAGTAAGATGAACAGCCTGCGCACCACCTTCTATCGCGACAAGCAGAACGCCAAGCTGATGGGCGTCTGCGCGGGGATCGCCGATTACACCGGGGTCAACGCGATCTGGGTCCGGCTGGGGTTCATCGCCCTGCTGTTCATGACCGGATTCTCGATCCTGCCGTTCTACTTCATCGCCGGGTTCCTCGCGAACAAGAAGCCCGCGCACCTCTACGTCGATAGCCAGGAGCAGAAATTCTGGCAGCGGGTCCGCCAGTCGCCGACCCGCACCGCGCGCGATGTCCGCGCCAGCTTCCGCGACATCGACCGCCGCCTGGCCGACGTCGAACTGTACTACGTCAGTGCCAATCCGCGCCTGTCCGACGAGATCGAACGGCTGCGCTGACCCGCTGAATTCCGAAGGGGGAATTTGAAATGGACCCGATACTGATCCCGATCCTTGCGCTGTGCATTCCGATCGTCGCAATCTGGACCCGCCATCAACGCAAGATGACCGAATTGCAGGTTGGCTCGACTGCGGACATGACCGCCGAGAAAGCGGCGCAATACGCAAGCCACACCGCCGAACTCGAAGACCGCGTCCGCGTGCTTGAACGGATCGTTACCGACAAGGGCTATGACGTCGCCACCCAGATCGAAGCGCTCCGCGATGCCCGCAAGGTCGATGCGCTGCTCGATCAACGCGGGAAAGGTGTGCGCTCGTGAGCCTGATGGACATTCTCTCGGTTGCACCGTGGCTAGTAGGTGGCGGGCTGGCCCTTGGTGCTGCCGGGATCGCCGCATCGGTGCACACCACCCGGCTGAAGATCAGGCACGGCTACCCGCTCGAAGGCATGTGGGGCCAGTCGCTCAAGCCGGGCGCGGGCAACCAAGCGATGGAGCGCATTTCTCTGCTCAGCCAGGAAAACGCCCAGCTGCGCGCCGAGCTCGGCTCGGTCAAGGACCGGGTGGCGACGATCGAGCGGATCGTCACCGACAGCGGCTATAGCCTGACTCACCAGATCGAGGCGCTACGCGATCACGCTCCGACGCTGACCGGCCCGCACAAGGAGAAAGTGTCGTGAGCGGTACCGGCATGGTTGTCGCAATCATCGCGATCCTCGCCTTCACAGTGCTGCGGATCGTCAAGTACCACACCCAGGGTAGCCGGCATCATGGCGACCAGGCCGCGATGCCCAGCCCGCGCGAGGGCGAGCTGGAGCGCGAGGTTATCGAGCTGCGCAAGCGCCTCGAAGTGCTCGAACGCATCACCACCGACGCCAACAGCCTCGAACAGCGGCAGTCCAAAGCCATCGCCGACGAAATCGAAAGCCTGCGCGAGCGCTGAGCCGCGCCCCATTCCGGAGCAAACGCCATGGGTAGCTATTACGTCATCATTGCCGCCGCCTCGCTGGTCGGCCTGTGTGTGGTCGCGGCGACGCTGCTCCACGGCTGGCAGGGCTGGCTGAGCCTCAAGGCGCGCGAACTCGATCTGGCGCGGACCGGCGCAGACCGTGCTCCGCCCCAATCCGGCATGACCGCGCGGATCGAGATCGCCGACCTCAAGGAACGGATCCGCAAGCTTGAGGCGATTGCCGCCGGGGTGGACCTGTGAATTCCGGGACCACCCATGCTGCCAAGGCCGGTATCGGGCTGGGCAGCGCGGTCGCCGTGGCGATCTCGTGGAGCCTTCACAAGTCGATCGTCTGGGCTGCGATCCACGGCCTGCTGTCATGGTTCTACGTGATCTATTTTGCGGTGACGCGGCCCGGCGGCATTTCCGGCTGATACCGGTCGATGGACGTTGCCGCGCGTCGCGGCTAAGGGCGCGCGATGCGCAGCCTCTCCGACATCCGCGAAGAATATGACTTCCTCGAAGGCGACGAGCGCTATCGCCTGCTGATCGAGCTGGGCCGCGAGCTGGAACCGATGCCCGCAGCGCTCAAGACCGATGCAACGCTGGTGCGTGGCTGTTCGGCCAGCGTGTGGGTCTATCCCACCGCCGCGGATGGCAAGCTCCACTTCCTCGCCGACAGCAACGCCGCGATCACCAAGGGGATCATCGCGCTGGTGCTCTCAGCGGTACAGGACAAGCCCGCCAGCGCGGTCGCGGCGATGGATGTGGCGGCGGAGCTGGCACCGTTCGATCTCAGGAACCAGCTCAGTTCCAACCGAACGCAGGGCATTCCCAACATGATCGCGCTGATCAAGCAAACCGCCGAGCGGCTGGCCTAACCCAGTTTGGCACCGCGCACCTCGGCCACACCCGAGCTGACCTGCGCGGCCAGCTCGCGCTTGAGCTTGGCGGGATCGCGCGCAAACACAAAGCCGAAGCTGACCCCACCCTCCTTGCCGATGGTCGCATGGTGGAGCTTGTGCGCCTGCACCAGCCGCTTCGCGTAGCCGCTTTTGGGCACCCAGCGGAAATAGCGCTGGTGGACCAAACCGTCATGGACCAGCGTGTAGATGATCCCGTAGCCCAAGATGCCAAGGCCGATCCAGGTCCCCGGTGCCCAGGCGGCATCGCCCGCGACCCACGGGCTGCCGATGGCGAACATGGCAATGCTCATTGCCGCACCGACGATGGCGAACAGATCGTTCTTTTCGAGCACTCGGTCGTGCGGTTCATGGTGGTCGCGGTGCCAGCCCCAGCCGAAACCGTGCATGATGTAGCGGTGGCTCGCCCAAGCCACGCCTTCCATCGCGAGGATGGTAGCGAGGACGATCAGCAGGGCGGCAAGCGGCGACATCTCACTGATATAGGCCTTCCGAGCGCGCAGGGCAAAGGGTGCCCGTTCAGCTTTCGGCGGTGCGCGGGAAAAAGAACGTGGCGATTTCCTCGCCGATCCGCGCCGGACGCAGCGTCGAAGCATCGATGCAGCACCAGCTCGATTTGACCTCGGCCAGCACTTCCTCGCCGCGTTTGACGACCGTTTCGTAGAACGCGCGCGCACCCTTGATGCTTTCCAGCACGACGGTGGCGATGACTTCATCCTCGAGGAACGCGGGCTTGCGGTAGGTAATCTCATGCTTGAGCGCGACCCATGCGCGCTCCGCCACCGCTTCGGGCGGCGCCAGCTTGTTCCAGTGCGACAGCACCGCATCCTGCACCCACGACAGATAGCGCGCATTGTTGACGTGCCCCATGAAATCGATATCCGCAGGAAGGATCTTGATCGGGAAATAATGCGCGGGTGAGGTCATAGCTGCTGACATAGGTGTTAGCTGCTTACATTACCATGACAGGACGACGATTGGCGCGCAGCGACTTGCAAATGGTGCGCTGCGGCGTAAGGCGGGAGCCATCATGGCCAGCAGACCCCGCACGCTTTACGAGAAAATCTGGGACGCCCACGTGGTGGAGCGCCGCGACGATGGCACCTCGTTGCTCTACATCGACCGCCATCTGGTTCACGAAGTAACCAGCCCGCAGGCCTTCGAAGCACTGCGCGTGTCGGGTCGCACGGTGCGCCGCCCGGATTTGACCCTGGCGGTCCCCGATCACAATCTGCCGACCACGCCGCGCGTCGATGCGGCGGGCAATTACATCCCGATCGCCGATCCCGAAAGCGCCGCGCAGCTCGCCGCGCTGACCCGCAACGCACCCGAATTCGGCATCCGCTATATCGGCGCGACCGATGCCGAGCAGGGCATCGTCCATGTCGTCGGCCCCGAACAGGGCTTCTCGCTGCCCGGCGCGACCATCGTCTGCGGCGACAGCCACACCGCGTGCCACGGGGGGCTTGGTGCACTGGCATTCGGCATCGGCACCAGCGAAGTCGAGCATGTGCTGGCCACCCAGACGCTGTTGCTGACCCAGTCGAAGACGATGGAAGTGCGCGTCGAGGGCGACCTCGGGCCCGGGATCACCCCCAAGGATCTGATCCTCCACATCATCGGCGTGATCGGCACGGCGGGCGGCAACGGTCATGTCATCGAATACCGTGGGCGCGTGTTCGAGGAAATGAGCATCGAGGGCCGCCTGACAGTCTGCAACATGAGCATCGAAGGCGGCGCGCGCGCCGGGCTGGTCGCCCCCGATGAAACCACTTTCGCCTTCCTCAAGGGCCGACCCTATGCGCCGAGCGGCGACGACTGGGACCGCGCGGTGGCGTGGTGGACCAGCCTCGCCACCGATCCCGGCGCGCGCTTCGACAAGAGCGTGACGATCAATGCCGCAAACATCGAGCCGACCGTCACCTGGGGCACCAGCCCCGAGGATGTCGTGGCAATCGGCGGCGTGGTCCCTGCCCCCGAGAGTTTCGCCGACCCCTCCAAGCAAGACGCCGCGCGCGCCAGCCTCGCCTATATGGGGCTTGAGCCCGGGCAGCGCATGGCCGAGATCGAGGTGCAGAACATCTTCATCGGCAGCTGCACCAACAGCCGGATCGAGGATTTGCGCGCCGCCGCCGCCGTGCTCAAGGGCCGCCACAAGGCCGCCAACGTCAAATGGGCGATCGTCGTCCCCGGCTCGGGCTTGGTCAAACGCCAGGCCGAGGCCGAGGGGCTCGACACGATCTTCACCGACGCTGGCCTCGAATGGCGCGAGCCGGGCTGCTCGGCCTGCCTCGGCATGAACCCCGACAAGGTACCGCCGGGTGAGCGCTGTGCGAGCACCAGCAACCGGAACTTTGTCGGGCGGCAAGGACCGGGCGCGCGGACCCACCTGGTTTCGCCCGCAATGGCCGCGGCGGCGGCGGTGACCGGGCGGCTGACGGACGTTAGGGAGTTGGTCTGACGCGCAAGTCGCACTTCACGCCAGTCGTTGCACCTCACACCCGCATCCTGATCCTCGGCAGCTTGCCCGGCGAAGTTTCGCTCGCCGCTGGAAGGTATTACGCCCATCCGCAGAACCGGTTCTGGCACCTGATCGGCGCATTGATCGAGCGAGGCGATCTGCCGGGGCTGGACTACCGACGGCAGCTCTCTGCCCTGCGCGACGCCGGTATTGGCTTGTGGGACACGATAGCCTCGGCGCAGCGCAGCGGCAGTCTCGACGCAGCGATCCGCGAAGTCGAAACCGCGCCGCTCGGCGATCTTATCGCCACGCTCCCCAATCTCCGCGCCGTTGCCTTCAACGGCGGGACAGCCGCCAAGATCGGTCGCAAGCAACTCACCGGCACTCCCCTCGCGCTGATCGACTTGCCTTCCAGCAGCCCGGCCTATGCCGCGATGCCGCTGGCCGAAAAGCGTGCGCGCTGGATGGTATTGAAAGATTTCCTCGCCTGACGCTTGAACCCCGCGTCCGCGCGCGACATAGGAAGGGGCATGACCGACAAACCTGAAAAATCGAACTGGACCGGCGCAGCCGCGATGGCGGGTGCTGCAATCGGCTCGGCTGCGCTGACAGCTGCGCTGCTATACGCCTCGCGCCGCAAGGAACGCGCCGATGCGGCCAAGCGCAAGCCATCGCCCGACGACGCGCCGGAAACCGATTGATGGAGCCGTTTCAGGAGCTTCATGGCCGCGCGATTCCGTTCGGGCGCAAGAATGTCGATACCGATGTGATTATCCCGGCGCATTGGCTCAAGACGATCAGCCGCGACGGCCTGGGCAAAGGCGCGTTCGAGACGGTCCGGCAAGACCCCGACAATATCTTCGACTCGGCCGAGTTCTCGGGCTCGCCGATTCTGATCGCGGGCGACAATTTTGGCTGCGGATCGAGCCGCGAGCATGCGGCCTGGGCTTTGCTCGACCTCGGCATCAAGGCGGTGATCGCGCCCAGCTTCTCCGACATCTTTTCGGGCAATGCCTTCAAGAACGGCATCCTCACCGTCGTGCTGCCGCAGGCGCAGGTCGATCGCCTGATCGAGGTCGCGCGGACCGATCCAATCCATATCGACCTTGAACACCAGAGCGTGACCACGCCGTTCCAGGATCGCTTCAGCTTCGAGATCGACCCGTTCCGCAAGGAATGCCTGCTCGGCGGGCTCGACGAGGTTGGGCTGACGCTGGCACGCAACGTCGCAATTTCAACTTATGAAAACAGGAGCCGCGCGGATTTGCCGTGGCTCGCCAAGGGAACGGACATCGCAGCATGAGAGCACCAAAATCATGAAAGCCTTGCGCAGCCACGCGGTCGGCGGACCGGAAACCCTGACGCTGGACGAGGTCGAAAGCCCGGTCCCCGGTGCAGGCCAGGTCCGTGTCACAGTCAAAGCCTGTGCGATCAACTTCCCCGACACGCTGATTATCCGTGACATGTACCAGTTCAAGCCGCCCCGACCGTTTGCCCCGGGCGGTGAGTTGTCCGGGGTCGTCGATGCGCTCGGCGAAGGCGTGACCGGCTATAAGGTTGGCGACCGGGTGATCGCAATGATGGGTAACGGCGGTCTCGCCGAACAAATTGTCGTCGATGCGGCCAAGCTGTTTCCGCTGCCCGAGGGGGTGAGCTTCGAGGTCGGCGCGTCGCTGTTGATGACTTACGGCACCAATATGCACGGACTGCTCGACCGCGGGCACCTCAAGGCCGGGGATGTCCTGCTGGTACTCGGCGCGGCGGGCGGGGTCGGGCTATCGGCCATCGAGCTGGGCAAGGCTTACGGCGCGAAAGTCGTTGCGGCGGTTTCGAGCGAGGAGAAGGCCGCCGTGGCGCGCGAGCACGGCGCGGACGAGGTGGTGATCTATGGCCGCCCGCCGTTCGACCGCGACCAGTCAAAGGCACTGGCCGAACAGTTCAAGGCCGCCTGCGGGCCGAACGGTGCCAATGTGATCTACGACATCGTCGGCGGCGATTATTCCGAACCCGCGATCCGCTCGATCGCCTGGGAAGGCCGGTTCCTGGTGGTCGGCTTTCCGGCGGGCATCGCCAAGCTGCCGCTCAACCTCACGCTACTGAAAAGCTGCGACGTCTGCGGCGTGTTCTGGGGGGCCTTCGCGGCGCGCGAGCCCATGGCCAATGCCGCGCATATCGCCAGCCTGTTCGAACTGCTCAAGGCCGGCAAGATCAATCCGCGCGTTTCCGCGACGCTCCCGCTCGAGCGCGGCGGCGAAGCGATTGCGCTGTTGCAGGACCGCAAGGCAATCGGCAAAGTCGTGGTGACGATGAACGGCTGAATTTGACCGGGGAGTGGTGTGATGAACACGGCAAGATGGATTGGCGGGGCAGCGCTGTTGGTGGCCGCATGGACTGCGCAGGCCGCCCCTCCCCGCCTCGCCCCGACCACCACGCCGCAGGAACTGGTTGCTGCGCGCCAATCGGCGATGGCCATGTCGGCGGTGGTGCTCGGCGCGATGAAGGCGGCGAGCGAACGCGGCGATGCCGCCAGAACGCAGGCCTTTGCCGCACGCGGTCTCGCCAAATGGGCTGCAGCGCTGCCGACCATGTTCCCCGACAGCACCAGGCACCTGACCGGTAACCGCACCAAGCCCGAAACCTGGCGGACCAAGCCGGACTTCGCGGCCAAGGCAGCGGCATTCTCGGTCGCTGCAGCCAGCCTGTCCGCTGCCGCACAGGCCGACGACAAGACCGCCTTCGCGGCCGCGCTTGCCACTACGGCGGGCACGTGTAAGGCCTGCCACGATGTTTACCAGGTGCCGCCACCGCCCCGTCCTGCGGGCTGAGGCGGCGTTCCCTCGCCAAGGATTTACCGATGACCGATTTCAAGGATCGCCAACGCGCTGAAGAAGCCAAATATGCGCATGACGAGGATACCCAGTTCCGCATCCACGCGCGGCGCAACCGCCTGCTTGGCGAATGGGCAGCAGCCCGGATGGGGCTAAGCCCGGCCGAAACAGAAGCCTATGCCAAAAGCGTGGTCCAGGCCGATTTCGAGGAAGCCGGTCATGAGGACGTGATCCGCAAGCTGATCGGCGATCTGACTTCGGCGGGGGTGGAAACCGACGACGCCGAAATCCGCGCAGCGCTGGAAGCCAAGGAAGTCGAGGCGCGCCGCGCGTTGATGGGCGGGGTCTGACACGGTGGCTATGCCCGGCGCGGAAATCGAAGCGCTGATCGTCGCGGCAATCCCCGATGCCAAGGTCACGCTGACCGATCTGGCGGGTGACGACAACCATTGGGCCGCGCACGTCGTCTCGGCCACCTTCACCGGCAAGCCGCGGATTGCGCAGCACAAGCTGGTCTATGCCGCGCTCGGTAGCCGGATGGGCGGCGAGCTTCACGCCTTGCAACTCACCACTGCGGTTCCCACCTGATGGGCAACCCGGTTCCGCCTTCAAGGTAAGCACAATGTCCGACGCCAACTCCCGCATCGCCGATATCGTCAATTCAAACGACGTCGTCCTGTTCATGAAGGGCACGCCGCTGTTCCCGCAGTGCGGCTTTTCGAGCCGCGCGATCGCGATCCTCGAACATCTTGGCGTTGCTTATGACAGTGTTGACGTGCTGCAGGACATGGAAGTCCGCCAAGGCATCAAGGCGTTTTCGGACTGGCCGACAATCCCGCAGCTTTACGTGAAGGGCGAATTCGTCGGCGGCAGCGACATCATGTCGGAAATGTACGAAGCGGGCGAATTGCACACTCTCATGACCGACGCGAAAGTCGCGCCCGCCGCCTGATTTCGAGTTTTCCGGAGACCCATGTTCTCGGGGAGGCGGAGCCGCGGAGACCAGGTTGCGGCCCCGCCTCTAGTCGAGACTATTTGGGGGGGTGTCATCTGCTATGCAGACCCCGTGCCAAACTATGTTTCCTGTTGAATCATAAAGACAATTATCCCAATAAGTAGTTGCCGATCCAGCACCGCTGTAAAGCGCTCCGACACCCCAAAATTGCGCGATGGGGCTTGGCAAGCCTCGCCCGACCGCGCATGGCTGCGCGATGGAACAATCGCTCGACGACCTGGGCGCGCATGATGACGCGCCGCCCGCAATCCCCGCCGCAACGGCAGTCATCTTTCGCCACGATCCGGAAGGCGGCCCCGCGCAAATCCTGATGGTCGAACGCTCGGCCAGCATGAGCTTCGCCGGCGGTGCTGCGGTGTTCCCCGGCGGGCGGATCGATCCCGCCGACCATGCCCTGGCGCAGCAGCTCGCCACCGGTCTCGATCCGGTCGACGCCGCGGCGCGGGTTGCGGCCGTGCGCGAGACGCTGGAGGAGACGGGTCTGGCCATCGCGATCAATGAGCCGGTCACCGGGGCAGACGCCGCTGCCGCACGGGCGCTGCTGCTGGAGACCGGCGCGCTGGCCGATGTGCTGCGCGAATTCGGCTGGACCCTGGCGCTCGATCGCCTGACTCCGTGGGCGCGCTGGTTGCCCCAGCATCGCAATCTGAAAATATTCGATACGCATTTCTATCTGGCCGACCTCGGCACCGGGGCGGTCGAGATCGAAGTCGATGCGACTGAGAACCATCATCTGTTTTGGGCCAGCGCAGCCGAAGCGCTGCGGCTGGCAGAGGACGGCCAGATCCAGATCATCTTCCCGACCCGCCGCAACCTTGAACGGCTCGCACTGTTCGACGACTTTGCAGGCGCTCGCGCCCACGCCGAAGCGACCCCGGTGATCACCATCACCCCCCGGATCGAGCAGCGCGATGGCCACCCCTGGCTGACCATTCCATCCGAGGCGGGCTATCCCTACGATGGCGAACCGCTGACCGCCGTGGCGCGCGGGTAGGTCCCGATAAAGGGAACCCCCGTGCCGGAAGCACGGGGGTTCAGTGTCCGACAGTAAGGCTGTCGGCGGGTCGCAAGGTGGTTTTAGCCAGATTCGCAAGTCAGCACCGTGACGGCCATCACGCTATCGGCAATATTCCGGAGGATTGGCGCGCCCGGCAGGACTCGAACCTGCAACTCCAAGCTTAGAAGGCTCGTGCTCTATCCAGTTGAACTACGGGCGCGCGCGGCCAAGCCATAAGCGGCCTTTGCGCGCTGCGCAAACCGGGTTAGCAAGCGCGCCATGAGCAGCGACCTCTCCCGTATCGACGGCACCACCGGCGCGCGCCGCCACTTCCGCTATTTCGACTTTGTGATGGCGGCCTTCGTCGCGATCCTGCTGCTGTCGAACCTGATCGGGGCGAGCAAGCTGGCGACCGTCGGCGGCTACACTTTTGGCGCGGGGATCCTGTTTTTCCCGCTGTCTTATGTGATCGGCGACCTGCTGACCGAGGTCTACGGCTATGCCAACGCCCGCCGCTGCGTGTGGATGGGATTTGCCGCGCTGGTGTTCATGGCTTTCATGAGCTGGGTGGTGGTGGCGATGCCGCCCGCCGCGAGCTGGACCGGTCAGGCCGCCTATGAAAGCGTGTTCGGCAGCACCTGGCGGATCGTTGCGGCCTCGGTGGTTGCGTTCTGGGCGGGGGAGTTCGTCAACAGCTTCGTCCTCGCCAAGATGAAAATCCTCACCAAGGGCCGGATGCTGTGGAGCCGGACGATCGGCTCGACCGTGTTCGGCCAAGCGGTCGACAGTGCGATCTTCTATCCGATCGCGTTCCTGGGAGTGTGGGAGACCCGCGATGTGTTGATCGTGATGGTCACCAACTGGCTGCTCAAAGTGCTGTGGGAAGTGCTGCTGACGCCGGTGACCTATGCGGTGGTCGGCTGGCTGAAAGCGCGCGAGGGGGTCGATGTGTTCGACCAAGGCACCGATTTCTCGCCATTCGCCAAAGCGAAGGAAGCGTAAGACGCTTTGGGCCCCACCGTTTCCGGCGGGGCCTCAGCGCAAACCTCGGTCGGCCCAATCAGTCTGCAATGAGGCCAATCGCGAGGTAGACGATAATTAGCGAGCCGAAGCCCAGCAGCGTGCCGACAACCCAGCCGGCGCGAACCAGCGTGACATCGAGGTTGAAGTAATCGGCGATCCCGGCGCTTACACCCATGAACTTGCCCTGGGTCTTGTTGAGGCGGAATCCGGTGGCGGGCGCATTTTCGCTGCGCTGGCGATCGAGCGCGCTCATGCAACGTTGCCGATGTAAGTGCTCGAAGCCTGGGCGCTCGACGGGGTGGCGACGGTCCCGGTGATGATCACCAGCGACAGCGCGAGGGCGGAGGCGGCGGCGGCGAAACGGCTACCAAGATTTGAAACAGTCTGCATTTTCAGTCTCCATCGTAAGAATGATGCGGTTGAACCGCGATGCAGGGGAGTGTTGCAGGAGGCGTGCCAAACCGTCGAAACGTCTGAAAACTGCCGTTCGATCTGAACTCTGCGATTCTTTCGCTGCGATGAATGCAAAATAGTGGGAATATTCACCAACAATCGGCAGACACCTTTTTGATGACTTTACGGCGGTCTTCGCCCTATCGGGCTGGCATGGCGCTCGACCGCATCCTGCTGACCCATTTTCGCAATCACCGCGCCACGCAG
>JANOOJ010000263.1:0-12815 GCA_031421295.1 Novosphingobium sp. | reverse complement strand
GTTCTCGGGGTCCTTCTCGTCCACCGCGACGTCGATCGCCCCCTCGCCGACGATCGGGTGGTAGAGCTGGCTGATCTGGTAGCCCTGCGGCAGATCGGCGTAGAAGTAGTTCTTGCGGTCGAACCGCGAATATTTGTTGATTCTAGCGCCGATCGCCAGCCCGGTGCGCACCGCCTGGCGGATGCATTCGCGGTTCGGCACGGGCAGCATTCCGGGCATCGCCGCATCGACCAGGCTCACCTGCGTGTTGGGCTCCGCCCCGAATTTGGTCGAAGCGCCCGAGAACAGCTTGGACTGGCTGGTAACCTGGGCGTGGACCTCAAGGCCGATCACGACCTCCCACTCGCCGGTTGCGCCCTCGATGCGGTATTCAGTCATTTCGTGATTCCAGAAGGAATGCCTCTGTTTCCTTGATCTCTTCATCCATAACACGATCAAACTTCTGCTTGCCGGTTACCGTCACTTCTTCAAGGTAGAGGATGCTCAAATCTGCATATTCGGGGAACTGGCGAAGCTCGCGCACGGTCGCCACCCAAAGGGGCGCGCATTCAGTTTTACCCGTACCGAGCTCTTTGTAGAGGAACTCCATCACGCGCATGTAGGCGAAATACCGACTGCCCGGCTCAACGATTCGAGGCCTTCTTGCGGCATGATAGACGGCTATCGAAAATATCCACGCGGGAATGCCAAGCCCCACAATGGCTAGCCCAAGTATGATGCTCTCGGACAAGCTCACCACCACCGCTCCGGCTTGGCCGTAAATCCTGCGCGCGCCTCGATCGCCAGCCCGGCGTTGAGTACGCCCTGCTCGTCGAAGGCCTGCCCGATGATCTGCAAGCCGAGGGGTAGGCCTTCGCGGTTGAGTCCGGCAGGGACCGACATTGCGGGGAGGCCTGCCAGCGAAGCCGGGACCGCAAACACGTCGTTGAGATACATCGCCAGCGGGTCTTCGCTCTTGTCGCCCAAGGCAAAGGCTGCGCTGGGCGCAGTGGGCGCGAGGATCACGTCGCAGTGGTTCCAGGCCGCCTCGAAATCCCGGGCGATCAGCGCGCGAACCTTTTGCGCCTGGGTGTAATAGGCGTCGTAGAACCCGGCGGAGAGGACATAGGTGCCGATCAGGATGCGGCGCTTGACCTCGGCCCCGAACCCGGCGGCGCGGGTGGCCGCGTACATATCCTGCAGCCCCGCACCGTGCGGCAGATCACGCAACCCATAGCGCACGCCGTCATAGCGGGCGAGGTTGGACGAGGCTTCGGCCGGGGCGATGATGTAATAGGCAGGCAGCGCGTATTGGGTGTGCGGAAGCGAAATATCGACAATCTCCGCCCCGGCATCCTTGAGCCAGGCGATCCCGTCGTCCCAGCTTTTGGCGACATCGGCGTCCATCCCGTCCATCCGGTATTCGCGCGGAATGCCGACGCGCTTGCCCGCCATGCTGGGAATGAGCCCCGCTTCCCATTCGGGCACGGGCAGGTTCAGGCTGGTTGCATCTTTCGGGTCGAACCCCGCCATCGCCCCCAGCATGATCGCGCAATCGCGCACGTCGCGCGCCATCGGTCCGGCCTGGTCGAGCGAAGAGGCGAAGGCGACGATGCCCCAGCGGCTGCACCGACCATAGGTTGGCTTGATCCCGCAGATGCCGGTGAAGGCGGCGGGCTGGCGGATCGAGCCGCCAGTGTCGGTGCCCGTCGCCGCCGGAGCGAGCCGCGCTGCGACCGCCGTGCTGCTGCCGCCCGATGAGCCGCCCGGAGCCAAGCCAGCATTGCCGCCGTCGTTGCGCCGCCACGGCGAAATGACATTGCCGAAATGGCTGGTTTCGTTCGACGAGCCCATCGCGAACTGGTCCATATTGAGCTTGCCCAGCATCCCCGCGCCCGCATCCCACAGCTTTTGCGAGACCGTGCTCTCGTATTCGGGGACGAAGCCCTCAAGGATGTGGCTTGCTGCGGTGGTCTGCACGCCCTTGGTGGCGAACAAATCCTTCATCCCGATCGGCACGCCGCCCATCAGCCCCAGCGGTTGGCCCGCCGCGCGCTTCGCGTCGGTGGCGCGCGCCGCTTCGAGTGCCTTTTCCGGGGTAGTGACGATAAAGGCGTTGAGCACCGAGGCCGCCGCGACATTCGCATTGAACGCCTCGGCCACTTCGACTGCGGTGAAGTCGCCGCCCGCAACCCCATCGCGGATCGCGGCAACGCCGAGTTGGGTGAGGTCGCTCATAGTGTAACGCGCGGCACGATCAGCGCGCGTCCTTCGACAAGCTCAGGATGAACGGGGTTAAGATCAGGAATCATAAAAAAGTCCGCTCATGCTGAGCCTGTCGAAGCACACGCGAAACGCAAGCCCAACGCGCCATCACTCGATCACCTTGGGCACGCCGAAGAACCCGCCC
This sequence comes from Novosphingobium sp., assembly GCA_031421295.1. Lineage (GTDB taxonomy): Bacteria > Pseudomonadota > Alphaproteobacteria > Sphingomonadales > Sphingomonadaceae > Novosphingobium. The sequence continues at coordinate 10,426 of JANOOJ010000263.1, read as the reverse complement.
TGTGCGGCGGGCGCGTTCGCCAGCACCGCATCGCGCACCCCGCCGACGGTGACGACATCGTCGCGCAGGCGCAGCGTGTTGGCGATCACCGCAGTCATCGGCTCGACCCCCGTCACATCGACTTCGCCGAGTTGTTCGACCCACGCGAGAATGCCGTTGAGTTCGGGCACCATCGCCGCGATCTCGTCTTCGCTCAGCTTGATGCGGGCCAGCGACGCGATCTTCGCGACAGTGGCGATATCGACCGACATGAAGCGTTCCTTACTGCTTGCGTTGCGGCGCGCCCGGAGGCGGGGCACCGGGAGCGCCGGGACCACCCGCGCCGCGCTCTTGTGGGGTGCCAGCGCCTTGCATCTGCTGCTGCAATTGCTGCATCATCCGCTGCTGCGCCTCGATCTCGGCCTTGCTGCGGAAATCGATTAGCTCGATCTCGAATGTCAGGTCCGAGCCGCCGGGGATGGCGACTTCGCCAGTCTGCGGGTTCTTCTGATCTTCGGGGCCATAGGCCAGCTCTGAGGGGATCACGACCTTGTACTTGCCGCCCTTCTGCATCTTTACGAGCGCCTGGGTGAAGCCGGGGATCACGCCCTCAAGCGGGAATACCGCCTGCTTGCCCTCGTCGAACACCTTGCCGCTGGCCAGCATGCCTTTGTAATTGATCAACGCGACATCGGCCACGGTCGGCGATGGGCCGGTCCCGGTCTTGATCGTCTCGACATCGACGCTTTGCGGCATGGTCGCATAGGCGATTCCGCCCGCCGCCAGCGCGACGGCGGCAACCCCCAGCCACAGCTTGGTCAGCGCGCCCTTGGCGATGGGCTGGAGCGGAACGCGGGTAATCTCGGTCATGCGGGTTTCCTGTAGCGCAGGCAAAGTCTGCAGATAGCAAAAGGGCGCGGGATGAACCGCGCCCTCATGGCTTATCGGAAGGGTGGGTTCAAGCCCGGTATGGGCCTACTTGCCGCCATCCCGCTCAAGCCGCTTGCGGTCCATCTTGCGGGCGCGGCGGACAGCAGCGGCCTTTTCGCGGGCGCGCTTTTCCGAGGGCTTCTCGAAGTGACGGCGCAGCTTCATTTCGCGGTACACGCCCTCGCGCTGCAGCTTCTTCTTGAGCGCGCGCAGGGCCTGGTCAACATTGTTGTCGCGAACGAGAATTTGCATAAACCGACACACCTCACGTAGAAAATGGCAAGAACCCGCGATAAAACGATGCGGGGAGCACCTTCGAATCAGAAAACGAAAAACGATGCCGAATCCCGGAAGGAACGGCTCGAACCGGCGGGCGGCTAGCAAGGATTCGGGCTATTGGCAAGCCTTTGGGGAGAGATTGCGCTGACCTGTGTTCTGTGGTGACTGGCTCGAATGACCACCTCCTTCACCCTCGCCGACTGGATGGTGCTGGGCGGCTACGTCCTGATCCTCGCAGCGGCGGGCTGGCTGACCACCAAGCGGGGCATGAAGAGCGAGGACTATTTCCTCGCCGGTCATCACGCGCCGACCTGGCTGGTGGCGATTTCGGTGCTGTCCACCGTCCAGTCGGCCGCGACGTTCCTGGGGGTGCCCGATTACAGTTTTCGGGGGGATTTCACCTATATCGGCGGGGTCGGAGCAGCGCTGATCGCGGCGTGGATCGTCGGCAACGTCCTGATCCCGCGGTTCTACGCGCTCAAGGTCACCACGGTCTACGAGCTGCTCGAAACCCGCTTCGATGCCACCGCCCGCCGCGCGGCGGGGGTGATGTATCTGGTCGGGCGGATTCTCGCGAGCGGGGCGCGGCTGTATCTCGCGGCGATCGCGGTCTCGATGATCCTGTTCCTCGACGTGTCGCCCCAGCATATCATGGTCGCCAGCCTGGTGTTGCTGGCGTTCGGGCTGGTGTTCACTTTCATGGGCGGGCTCAATTCGATCATCTGGAGCGATCTGATCCAGGTCACGCTCTATGTCGGCGCGGCCTGCATGGTGCTGTGGTTCCTGTGGAGCAAAATCCCGCTGAGCCTGCCCGAGGCGTTTGATGCCTTGCGCCACGCCCCGGGAGGAACGGACAAGCTCGCGGTGATCAACCCAGCGCTGGATTTCTCCGCGCCGTTCGGGATCTTCGCGGTGCTTACCGGAGTGATGCTGCTCAATCTTGCCAGCTCGGGGCTCGATCAGGACATGACGCAGCGGCTGCTGGCCTGCGAGAACGCCGCGCAGGGCCGCCGCGCGCTGTATATCTCGGTGCTGGTCTCGCTGCCGGTGATCCTGCTGTTCCTGGTGCTCGGCGCGCTGCTCCACCTCTATTACGAGCGGCCCGATCTGATCGCCTCGGCCGGACAGGTCGCGCCAACTTTCAACGGCGAAAAAGTGACGGTGTTCATGCAGTTCATCCTCAGCGAGGTCCCGCCCGGGCTGCGCGGGCTGGTCACCGTCGGCGTAATCGCCGCCGCCGCGATCAACTCGGGGCTGATTTCGATGTCGGCGGTGGTGGTCAATGATCTCTACCGGCCCTTCGCGGGCCGACGGAACGAAGCGCATTTCGTCCGCGCGGGCAGAATCGCGACGGTGGTGTTGGGCTTCGCGCTGTTCGGCATGGCACTGCTGTCCTACTACTGGCAGCGCTACGCCGATGCCTCGCTGCTCGAATTCGTGCTCGGGGTGATGGCCTTTGCTTACTCGGGCCTGATCGGGGTCTATGCGGTGGCGCTGTTCAGCACCCGCGGCAACTCGGTCTCGGTGATCGCGGCGCTGGCGGCGGGGTTCTTAACCGTGCTGCTGTTCCAGCCCTATGTGATCGATCTGCTGGGCCTGCCCTTGGGGATGAAGGGCATCGCCTTCCCGTGGCATCTGGTGGTCGGGTCGCTGGTGGCTGCGGCAGTGTGCTATGCCGGGCGGCCAGCCCTTCCCCCCCGCCCGCTCCCGGTCTAAGGCGCGGGCATGAACCCGCCCTCCTTCCTCGCCGCATCGCTGACCGTCGCCCTGGGCGGCGGGTTTGGCGCGTGGTTGCGCTATGTGGTGGGGCGGCTGGTGCCGCTGGGCGGCTTCCCGTGGGCGACACTGACGGTCAACATTGCCGGGAGCTTCGCGATGGGGCTGCTGGTCGGCTGGCTGGCGCGGTACAGTGCTGGGGAGAGCTGGCGGTTGCTGCTCGGCGTGGGGGTGCTGGGCGGCTTTACCACCTTCTCCGCTTTCAGCCTCGAACTGGTGAACATGATAGAGCGCGGCAATGCGGGAATTGCTGTGGCCTATGCGCTGGTTTCGGTTGTCGCGGGTATTGCCGGACTGTTTGCGGGTCTGATGATCGTGCGGGCGCTGGCATGACCGAGCCGTTCGATCCGCTCGCCAAAAGCGCCAGCCCCGACGCCAACGTCCGCCAGTTTACCGTCGGTGCCGACGACAACGACATCCGGCTCGATCGCTGGTTCAAGCGCCATTTGCCGCAGGTCAGCTTTGCGATGGTCAGCCGCTGGGCGCGCACCGGGCAGCTCAGAGTCGACGGCAAGCGCGCTGATCCCGCCGACCGGCTCGCGGCGGGCCAAGTGCTGCGCGTGCCCCCCGGCACCGCGCCGGACCGGACCGGACCGAAGTTGCGCAAAGAGCTGACCGATGAACAGCTCGAGCTGGCCGAGGCGATGGTCATCACCCAGGACCGCGCCGCGATCGTGCTCAACAAACCGCCGGGCCTCGCCACGCAGGGCGGCACCGGGACCAAGGAACATGTCGACGGGCTGCTCGATGCCTTCGCCGCAGACGGCCCGCGCCCGCGGCTGGTCCACCGGCTCGACAAGGATACCAGCGGGGTCCTGCTGATCGCGCGCACCCCGGGCAGCGCGGCCTATTTCTCCAAGCGCTTTTCGGGTCGCTCGGCGCGCAAGATCTACTGGGCGCTGATCGCCGGCGTGCCGAGCATCGATGACGGCTTGATCGAGCTGCCGATCGCCAAGCAGCCAGGCACCGGCGGCGAGAAGATGATGGTCGATGAGAGCGGCGAGGGGCAGACTGCTCGCACCCGCTACCGCGTGATCGAACTGGCGGGTAATCGCACCGCCTGGGTCGAGCTCCAGCCGCTGACCGGGCGCACCCACCAGCTGCGCGTTCATATGGCGGCGATCGGCCACCCGATCATCGGCGACGGCAAATACGGCGGGCCCGAGGCGTTCCTTTCGGGCAGCATCAGCCGCAAGATGCACCTCCATGCGCGCCGCCTGATCATCGATCATCCCGATGGCACACCGCTGGACGTTATCGCCACCCTGCCCGCGCATTTTGCGGCGAGTATGGAGCAATTGGGCTTTGACGAGGAACTGGGCGACAATCTGCCCGAAATGTCCCGCCCGCCCGAGCGCGAGGCCAAGAAGGCCGCTGCCAAGGCGCACGCCAAGCAATACCGCAAGGAACGCCGCGGCGAACGGCGCAGCCGCGCGGGCGAAACCCCGACGCGCAAGTCCACCCGCAAGCCAGCCGCCAAAGTGGCCGGTAAAGTCGCGGGCAAGCCCAAGCCGGGCACCGCTCCCACCCGTCCAGCGCCGCGCAAGGGGCCGCCGGGGAGCGGCAAACGCTGATGCATCCCAATCCGGCCTTCCGCCATGAGGACCGCGCCCTGCTCGAAGCGATGATCGACGAGATCGGCTTCGGGATGGTGTTCGCCACTACTCCCGATGGCCCGCGTCTGGGACACACGCCGCTGCTCGGTGGTAGCAATGGCACGCTGCGGTTCCACCTCTCGCGCGGCAATGCGCTGACCAGGCACTTGGACGGGATGACAGCGCTGGTGCTGGTCAACGGCCCCGATGGCTACGTCAGCCCGCGCTGGTACAGCGATCCCGATACGGTGCCGACCTGGAACTATGTCGCGCTCGAACTCGAAGGCCGGGTCCGGCGGATGGATGGCGAGGGGCTGCTGGCCCTGCTAGAAGCCCTGTCCAAGCGCCACGAAGCGCGCGTCAGCCTGGGCGAGCCCTGGACGATGGACAAGCTGTCCGAAAGCAAGCGCCGCAAGCTGATGGCCGGGATCGTCGGTTTCGAGCTGGAAATCCTGGCGTGGCGACCGACCTTCAAGCTCTCGCAGAACAAGGACGCCGCCGAGCGCGAGCGCATTGCCGAGGGGCTCGAACGCGAAGGATCGCCGGGGATCGCCCAGCTGATGCGGACGCTCGCGCAATGACGGTCAGGCTCGCGGTGTTCGATTGCGACGGGACGCTGGTCGATGGCCAGGCGGGGATTTGCGACGCGATGGATGCCGCCTTCGCCGCCGCCGGACTGGCTCTGCCCGACCGCCATCAGGTGCGGCGGATCGTCGGGCTGAGCCTGCCCCAAGCGATTGCACTGCTGGTGCCGGGCACCGAGCGAGCGGTCCGGGCGACGATTGCCGATGAATATCGCGGTGCCTTCCGCTCGGCGCGCGAGGCTGGCCAACTGGTCGAGCCGCTCTACGACGGGATCGCGCCGCTGCTGAATGCGCTGAAGGCGGCGGAGTGGACGCTAGGCGTGGCGACCGGAAAATCGGATCGCGGGCTGTCGCACTGCCTCGCCATGCATGGTCTATCGAAGCACTTCGCCACGCTCCAGACCGCCGACCGGCATCCCTCAAAGCCGCATCCCGCGATGCTGCTCGCCGCGCTGGACGAGGACATGGCCGAACCGGGCGACAGCGCGATGATCGGCGATACCGCCTATGACATGGCGATGGCGGTCAGCGCCGGGGTCCGCGCGATCGGGGTCGACTGGGGCTATCATAGTGCTGCGGAACTGCGCGAAGCCGGGGCCGATGCAGTGGCCGCCAGTCCGCAGCATTTGCAGGAGCTGCTGCTGTCATGATTCAGGATCCCGCCCGCGCGCGCTTCGCCATCATCCAGCTGGTGCGGATCGGCGGCGTCGCGTTGGCGTGGTTCGGGCTGATGATTATCGGCGGCAAATTCGATCTGCCCCCGCTGGCCGGCTATTTCTTCGCGGTCGCGGGCGTGGTCGAAGCGATGGTATTGCCGGTGCTGCTGGCGCGGCGCTGGAAAACGCCAAGCGAATGAAGCGATTCTACAAAACAGCAGCGGCAATTGCAGTTTCCGGTGGCTGGCAAGTCACGCTCGATGGCCGGGAGGTCAAGACGCCGCTCGGCAAGCCGCAGATCGTGCCGACCCAGCCCTTGGCCGAAGCGCTCGCAGACGAATGGGCGGTGCAAGGCGAGGAAATCGATCCGACATCGCTGGTCCTGCGCGACCTCACAGACTTCGCGCTCGATGTGGTTGCGCCCGCCCGGGCTGCCACGATTGCCGCGCTGCTGCGCTTCGCCGAGACCGACACGCTCTGCTATCGCGCCGAGCCTGAGGACGCGCTGCGTGAGCGGCAGAGCGAAGTATGGGAGCCGCTGCTCAGCGCCGCCGAAGCGCGCTGGGACATCCATTTCGAGCGGATCAGCGGTGTGATCCATCGCCCTCAGCCTAAGGTAACGCTCGCGCGGCTGGAGGCGGTGCTGGCAGCTGAGGATGATTTTGCCCTGTCGGCGCTGACGACACTGGCGTCGCTGGCCGCCTCGCTGGTCCTCGGCCTCGCTGCGCTGGCACCGGGCAGCGATCCGGGCGAACTCTGGTCCGCCGCCAATCTCGAGGAAGACTGGCAGGCCGAGCTATGGGGCAAGGATGCCGAAGCTATCGAACTGCGAGCCAAACGCCTCGCCACCTTCACCGCCGCGCACCGCTTCGCGGCGCTGGCGCGAAGTTAGCCGAACCAGTCTGCCACCTGCGCGGCGACATCGTTTGCGGCACGGTTGAGCGCGGGGCCGACTGCCTCGGGCTTGGCCGAAATCCCGGCAACGCGGCTTTCGAAGCGTCTGGTCGTGACAGTCCCGCCCGGGCCGGTACGGATCGCGTCGAAGCGCACCACAGCGGATTGGGTGGCCGCGTCATAGCCCATGTCGAGCAGCCTGCCCGACAGGCGCGACGCGCCCGGTGCTTCGCTTTCCGAACCTTCGAACACCAGCAAATTGCCCTTGGCGCGCAGCGATTCCGCCAGCAGCGCGCCGAACAGCCGCGCTGGTCGTTCGACCCACATCGCACCTTTGATATAAGCGACGTTGGCCGCATCGACCTGCACCGGCACGCGCTGCACCGCGAGCCGCTTGTCGGTCTCCGGCTCCATCACCACGATCGCCGATTTGAGGCTCCCGCTGGCGGTGCTGCCCGCCGGGGCGACCTGCGCGGGGGTCAGGCTGAACAAAGTCGGCGGGGTCTTGCCGCCGAAGCTCAGGCAGCCCCCGAGCGCAAGGATGAGCGCCAGCGCGGCGGGTAAGCGTTTCGCGAGTTTGGTCATGGTTTGTAATCCGGCAGCTTGGGTCCGCCGATCAATGCGCCGGCCCCACCATCGTCGATTTTTTCGGTCACGCTGCGGAGCGCGCGGGTGGTCGCGCGCAGATCGCGGATCGCGGCTTCGGCAGCCGGCAGCGTGCTTTCGTTGAGCTGCTGCGCGGCTGGACGAGCCTCGCCCAGCGTCGCCTGCAATTCGTCGGCGGCACTCTTTGCCGAAGCGAGCGTGGTCCGCATCTGCGCCGCGAGCGAGGCACCATCGCGATTGAGCAGCTTGTCGGTTGACCCTGCTACCCGCTCGAACTGCGCCAGCGTTACACCAGCCTGGCGCAGCGTGACTTGCAGTTCGGCCATGGTCCGGGTGATCTGCGGCGAAGCATCGGCCATATTGGCCGAGAGCCGGTCGGTGTTGGCGAGGATGCCGGTGATCGCCTTCTGGTTGTCGTCGGACAGCACCGTCGTCAGCCGTTCGGTCAGCGTTGCCAGCCGTTCGAGCAACAGCGGGGCGTTGTTGAGCAGTTCGCCCAAGCCGCCGCGCTTGGTCGGGATCACCGGCACATCATCCTCCGGTCCCGGCTGGGTAATCGGCGGGGCGCCGCGCACCGCGCCTTCGAGCTGGATGTTGGAGACCCCGGTAAAGCTGCCCTGCATCGTCGCGGTGGTGCCCTGGAGGATCGGGGTCGTTTCATCGACCTTGATCCGCACCCGGACAAAGCTTGGGTCCTTCTTCCACAGCTCGATCTCATCGACCTGACCGACCGGCACCCCCGAGAAGGTTACTTCCGATCCCTTGGCCAGGCCATCGACCGACTGCTTGAAGAAAATGTCGTATTCATTCTGCGAATCGCCGCCGATCCGAGCGATCCACAGGACGAACGCGGCGAGCACCGCGAACAGCACGAGCGTCACCGCGCCTACCCAGATATGATTGGCCCGTGTTTCCATCGCTGTGCCCTATGCCCCTGCGCCGCTAGGCTTGTCTATTGTCTTGACGCGGCTGCGCGTCGCATTGGCGGCTCTGCCGCGCGGGCCATTGAAATATTCCTGGATCCACGGATGATCGAGCGCGAGCAGTTCGGGGATGGTTCCCACTGCGATCACCTTCTGGTCGGCAATCACCGCCACCCGGTCGCAAATTTCGTGAAGCGTGTCGAGATCGTGCGTGATCAGGAACACCGTCAGCCCCAGCGTATCCTGCAACTCGCGGGTCAGCGCATCGAACGCCGCCGCGCCGATCGGGTCGAGGCCCGCGGTTGGCTCATCGAGGAACAGCAGTTCGGGATCGAGCGCCAGTGCGCGCGCCAGCCCCGCGCGTTTGCGCATCCCGCCCGACAGCTCGGAGGGATATTTGCTGGTCGCATCTTCCGGCAGCCCCGAGAGCATCACCTTGAAGCGGGCGATTTCATGCAGCAGTTCCGGGCCAAGTTCGGGGTAGAATTCCTTGAGCGGAACCTCGACGTTTTCGGCCACGGTGAGCGTCGAGAACAGCGCACCGCCCTGGAACAGCACGCCCCAGCGACTACGAATGTCAATGTCGTCATCATCGCGGGCATCGGTGATCGAACGGCCCAGCACCTCGATCGATCCCGCCTCGGGAATTTGCAACCCGATGATCGAGCGCATCAGCACCGATTTGCCGGTCCCCGAGCCGCCGACTACACCGATGATCTCGCCGCGGTTGACCGTCAGCGACAGCCCATCGTGGATCACCTGATCGCCAAAGGCGTTGCGCAGATCCTTGATGACGATCGGATGGTCGCCGGTAAACGCCTCCGGCATGTCGTCATGCGCGGCGTCCTGCACATCGACGATGTGGGTGGCTGGATCGTCCTGGCTCATCCCCATCCGATCTTGGTGAAGAACACCGCAAAAAACGCATCGAGCACGATCACCATGAAGATCGCCTGGACCACCGCCATGGTCGTGCGCAGCCCGACTTCCTCGGCGTTGCCCTTGACCTGCATCCCCTGATAGCAGCCCGCGAGCCCGACGATCAGCCCGAACACCGGGGCCTTGATCAGCCCGACCCAGACATCGTGCAGCGGCACCACTTCCTGGATCCGGGCAAGGAACGTGAAGAACGGGATGTCGAGCGCGAAATTGGCGAGAAACGCGCCGCCGATGATCGACATCACCGCCGAATAAAACCCCAGCAGGATCATCATGAAGGTGCAGGCCAGCACGCGCGGGATGACCAGCGCCTCGATCGGCGAGACCCCGATAGTCCGCATCGCATCGACTTCCTCGGTCAGCTTCATCGTCCCGATCTGCGCCGCAAAGGCCGAGCCCGAGCGGCCCGCGACCATGATCGCGGTCATCAGCACGCCCAGTTCGCGCAAGGAGAGCCGCCCGGTCAAATTGATCGTGTAAATCTCCGCGCCGAACTGGCGCAGCTGCACCGCGCCCTGCTGCGAGATCACGATCCCGATCAGGAAGCTCATCAGCCCGATGATCCCCAGCGAGGATATGCCGACCAGCTCGATCTGGCGGACCAGCGCCTTGCCGCGAAACCGCGAGGGATGGCGGATCAGCGCCCCCAGCGATACCAGCACCGCGCCCAGGAAGCCCATGACTTGCAGCGAGCCCGTGCCCCAGCCCGAGACGAGCTAGCCGAGTTCTTCGGGGACCCGGCGCAGGAGCGGCGCGCGGTGCGGGCGAATATCGCCGCTGCCTTCGGCCGCGCCGACCGCCGCGATCAGCCGCTGCGCCTTGTCGCTCGCACCGATCACTTCGGCGTCATTGTCGCGGGTCAGGCGGAACACCGTCCAGGCACCGACCGTATCGATGTCCTTGATCGCGGAAAGATCGACTTTGGCGATGGGGTCAGTGAGTTCGCGCAGGCGCCGATCGAGCACGCCGATCGAGGATACCACCAGCGGACCCTGCAAGGTCAGGGTCAGCGCACCGCTGTCATCCGCCTCGGCAGTATAATCGGCCCATTCACGCATCGGGCGAGTTCATGCGATAAATTCCCCGTTGCGGCAAGCTTGCGCCCTAACCTGCCCGCTGGCAAAGCGCGCCGCGATGCCAGAACATTCAGACACTAACGCACTCCCCAAGACTTTCGATCCCGGAGCGATCGAAGCGAAGTGGTATGCGCATTGGGAAAGCCAGGGGTTGTTCCGCCCCAGCCGCCCCGATGCGCCGCCCTTCAC
>JANOOJ010000262.1:0-7056 GCA_031421295.1 Novosphingobium sp. | reverse complement strand
TTCGCACGACTGCCTGAATTCGAGCCCGAGCGCAGCCGCCATATCGCCGATTTCATTGCCGGAATGACCGATCGTTATGCACTATGGGCGCATGCCCGGATTTACGGGCCGACGCCGGAGAGCCTGAGCAATGTCTAAGGTAACGCGCATCGCGCTGGTCGGCGCTTCGGGGCTGATCGGCTCGCGGCTGATCCAGCTGGCGGTCGGGCGCAGCGACATCCGGATCGTCGCCATCGCCCGGAGCGAGATCGCATTGCCCAAGGGTGCGCGGATGGAGGTGCTGGTCGCCGATCCTTCGGGGTGGGGCGATGCCATCGCCGCCGCGCATGCCGATGTGCTGGTCTGCGCGCTGGGCACGACCTGGCAAAAATCCGGCAAGGACGAAGCAGCGTTCCGCGCGGTCGATCAGCACCTTGTTCTGGCAGTGGCCAAGGCGGCGAAGGCGGCGGGCATCCGCCAGTTCATCGCGGTTTCCTCGGTCGGCGCGGATTTGGCCTCGAAGACCTTCTATTTGCGGGTCAAGGGCGAGGTCGAATATGCACTCGGCAAGATCGGGCTGCCCCGGCTCGACATCCTGCGCCCCGGCCTGCTGCGCGGCCCGCGCGCCGAACGCCGCCCCGCCGAGGCGTTCGCCCAGATTGCCAGCCCGTTCGCCGATCTTCTGCTGCATGGCGGCTTCAGCAAATACCGCTCGGTCAAGGCCGATACGGTGGCGCAGGCGATCGTCGGGCTGACCCGCGAGAAAGCCGCCGGACGCTATGTCTTCGAACACGATGCGATCGTCCGGGCAGCGCGCCGCGCCGGGGATTGAGCCGTTGACTCTGTCGGGGCGCGCGGCCATCGACGGGGCGTCGCTGATCGCGCGGGAGAGTTCTTCGATTCGGGAAAGGAATCGAAGGCGCCGAAGGAGCAACCGCCCCGGAATCTCTCAGGCAAAAGGACCGCGTGGGTCGATAGCGATGCTCTGGAAAGTGTTCCACCGGAAGGTGGGGCCGCCGAAGGGGTAACCCGGTTTCCGCCGGGGAAAGCTCTCAGGTTTCCGTGACAGAGGGGGCTCCTGACCGATGGCCATCTGGCCATGATCCGTGGAGCCGTGCCTTGAGCGACCAAGACGAAGCTGAAATTGCTCCCGAAACCGGCACTCTGCCGCTCGACGCCTGGCACCGCGCGCAGGGCGGGCGGATGGTCGAGTTCGCCGGATACTGGATGCCGGTCCAGTATGAAGGCATCATCGCCGAGCACCTGTGGACGCGCAGCCATGCCGGGCTGTTCGACGTCAGTCACATGGGCCAGCTGTTCCTTTCGGGGGAGGGTGTCGAACCGGCGCTCGAAGCCGTCTTGCCGGTCGATCTGGCGACGCTCAAGCCCTTCGCTCCGCGCTATTCGCTGCTGCTCGACGATGCGGGCGGGATCCTCGACGATCTGATGGTCACGCGCTGGAACGAGGGCTTCTATCTCGTCGTCAATGGCGCGACCAAGTGGGACGACATCGCCCATCTGCGCGAGCACCTTCCCGATGAGGTCACGCTCAACCATCTGGAAGACCACGCTTTGCTTGCGCTCCAAGGGCCGGAAGCCTTCGCCGCGCTGGAGCGCATTGCGACCGGCGAATACCCGCTTTCGGCGCTGACCTTCATGAAAGGCGGGCGCTTCACGCTGGGCGGGGCCGAGGCCTGGATCAGCCGCTCGGGCTACACCGGCGAGGACGGGTTCGAGATTTCGATTCCGGCCGAAGCTGCCACGGCAGTCGCCGAACTGATCTGCGCGCAGCCCGAGGTGAAGCCGATCGGGCTCGGCGCGAGGGACTCGCTCCGCCTCGAAGCGGCACTACCGCTTTACGGGCACGATCTCTCGCCCGAGACCGACCCGGTCGAGGCGGGATTGACCTTCGCGATCAACAAGCGTCGCAAAGCTGAAGGCGGTTTTCCGGGAGCGGAGCGGATTCTCGCCGCGCTGGCCAATGGACCGGCACGCCAACGCATCGGTCTCGCGCTCGAAGGTCGTCAGGCGGCGCGCGAGGGTGCACTGGTCTATGCCGGCGATGTCGAAGTCGGCCGGGTCACCTCGGGCGGGTTCTCGCCCACCCTCGAACACCCGATCGCCATGGCTTACGTCGATGCCGCGCATGCCGCGCCCGGCACCGTGCTCGAACTCGACAACCGCGGGCGGCGACTGCCCGCCAGGGTCGTCGCCATGCCCTTCGTCCCCCACCGCTATCACCGCTGAGGAGCTTCGCTCATGACCCGTTATTATACGCAAGACCATGAATGGATCGAAGTCGATGGCGATATCGGGACGGTCGGTATCACCGATTACGCGCAGGGCCAGCTCGGCGACATCACCTTCGTCGAACTGCCAGCTGCCGGGACCGTGCTGAAGAAGGGCGATGCGCCCTGCGTGGTCGATAGCGTCAAGGCGGCCTCGGACGTCTATGCGCCGGTTAGCGGCACCGTGACCGAGGGTAACGACGCGCTGGAGGGCGAGCCCGAGCTGGTCAACACCGACCCGGAAACCGGCGGCTGGCTGTTCCGCCTGACCTTGGCGGATGCTGGGGAACTGGCCGGGCTGATGGACCGTGCGGCTTACGACGCTTTCGTCGCGAATTTGTAGTCGTCATCCCCGCGAAAGCGGGGATCGCGGGCCTCGAGGTCCGGTCTGGCGGCCAGCGGTCCCGGGTCAAGCCCGGGACGACGATTGGAGAAGAAATGCGATATTTGCCACTAACGCAGGACGACCGCAGCGCCATGCTCGGCGTGATCGGCGCAGGCTCAGTCGATGAACTGTTCGTCGATGTACCTGCCGAAGCGCGGCTGACCGGGCCGGTGCGGGGGCTGCCGCTCCATGCCAGCGAACTCGCGGTCGAGCGGCATATGAGCAGGCTTGCGGCCAAGAACCTGAGCGCCGGGTCGGTGCCGTTCTTCCTCGGCGCGGGAGCTTATCGCCACCATATCCCGGCCTCGGTCGATCATCTGATCCAGCGCGGCGAATTCCTCACTGCCTACACCCCCTATCAGCCCGAGATCGCGCAGGGCACGCTGCAGGTGCTGTTCGAATTCCAGACCCAGGTCGCGCGACTGTTCGGCACCGATATCGCCAATGCCTCGATGTACGATGGCTCGACCGCGTGTTGGGAAGCCATTGCAATGGCGGGGCGGATCACCAAGCGGAGCAAGGCGGTGCTCTCGGGCGGGCTGCATCCGCACTACGTTTCGACCGTGCAGACCATGGCGAAATTCACCGGCGATACGATCGAGACGCGCCTGCCCGAACTGGTCGACCAGCCCGATGATGCCGCGACCATCGCGGCGCTCGATGGCGCAACCAGCTGCGTTGTGGTTCAATATCCCGACATCCTCGGCCGTATCCCCGATCTGCCCGCCATCGCTTCCGCCGCGCAGGCGCAGGGCGCGCTGCTGATCGTGGTGGTGACCGAGCCGGTGGCGCTGGGGCTGCTCGAAGCGCCGGGCAACCTCGGCGCGGACATCGTGGTGGGCGAGGGTCAGTCGATCGGGGTCGGCCTCCAGTTCGGCGGGCCGTATCTCGGGCTGTTCGGATGCCGCGAGAAATTCGTCCGGCAGATGCCCGGGCGGTTGTGCGGGGAGACCGTGGATGCCGAGGGGAAGCGCGGCTTTGTGTTGACGCTCTCGACCCGCGAGCAACACATCCGGCGCGAGAAAGCGACGAGCAATATCTGTACAAATTCAGGCCTTTGTGCGCTGGCGTTCAGTGTTCACATGACGCTGTTGGGTGGGACGGGCCTCGGCAAGCTGGCGCGGATCAACCATGCCCGCGCCCGCGCCACGGCGGAGCGACTGGCTAAGGTGCCCGGCGTTCTGGTGTTGAATTCGGCTTATTTCAATGAATTCACGCTCCTTCTTGAGATCGATGCGCGCGACGTGGTGCGCGATCTGGCAGACCGGCAGGTGCTCGGCGGGGTTTCGCTCGGGCGGCTCTATCCGCACGCCGCGGGGCTGGCGAACGGGCTGCTGGTCACCGCCACCGAGACGGTCACGGCGGAGGACATCGAAGCCTTCGCCACCGCACTGACGGAGGTGCTGTCATGAGTCTGTCGGTTCCTGGCCACAACGCCGCCGGCTGGCGTCCCGAGATGGGTCCGGCGCAGCATCCCGCGCATGAGGATGCCGAAGTCGTGACCCACAGCGGCGACCGCGCGCTGATGCTGGAGGAAGCGCTGATCTTCGAGCTGGGTCAGCCCGGCCAGTGCGGGGTCGATTTCGACGAGGCGCCCGGTGAGCCGCTCGCCGCGCGCGGCCCGCAACAGCGCGCCGAGCTGCCTTTGCCTGGCCTGACCGAGCCCGAGACGGTGCGCCACTACACCCGCCTCAGCCGCCAGAACTATGCGATCGACCTCGGCCCGTTCCCGCTCGGCTCTTGCACGATGAAGCACAACCCGCGGCTCAACGAGAAGCTCGCGCGGCTGCCCGGCTTTGCCGACATTCACCCGCTCGCCCCGCAGCAGACCGTTCGCGGCGCGCTCGAAGTGATCAACGAGCTGGCGCATTGGCTGATCGAGCTGACCGGGATGCACGGCGTGGCGATGACCCCCAAGGCGGGCGCGCATGGCGAGCTGTGCGGGCTGCTGTGCATCCGCGCCGCGCTCGAGGCACGCGGCGATGCGCGCGAGGTGGTGCTGGTGCCCGAAAGTGCCCACGGCACCAATCCGGCGACCGCAGCCTTCGCCGGCTACCGGGTCGAGAACATCCCCGCCACCACCGACGGCCGGGTCGATCTCGCCGCGCTCACGGCACGGCTTGGGCCGGACGTCGCGGCGGTGATGATCACCAACCCCAACACCTGCGGGCTGTTCGAGCGCGACATGAAGGTAATCTCCGACGCGGTCCACGCCGCCGGGGCCTTCGTCTATTGCGACGGCGCGAACTTCAACGCGATCGTCGGCAAGGTCCGCCTCGGCGACCTTGGCGTCGATGCGATGCATATCAATTTGCACAAGACCTTCTCCACCCCGCACGGCGGCGGCGGGCCGGGCTCGGGGCCGGTGGTCTTGTCCGAGGCGCTCGCCCCCTACGGCCCGCTGCCGTGGACCACTCGCGGCGCGGACGGCACCGTCCGGCTGATCGAGGAGGAAGACGCCGCCAGCGAAATGCCCACCAGCTTCGGCCGGATGACCGCCTTTCACGGCCAGATGGGGATGTTCACCCGCGCGCTGACCTATATCCTCAGCCACGGCGCGGACGGGCTGGCGCAGGTCGCCGAGGATGCGGTGCTCAACGCCAACTATGTGCTGCGCAGCCTGGATGACGTGCTCGACGCCCCGTTCGGCGCTGCGGGGCCGTGTATGCACGAGGCGCTGTTCAGCGATGAGGGCATGGCCGAGGGCTTCTCCACGCTCGACCTCGCCAAGGGTCTGATCGATGAGGGCTTCCACCCGATGACGGTCTATTTCCCGCTGGTGGTCCACGGCGCGATGCTGGTCGAGCCGACCGAGACCGAGAGCAAGGCCGGGCTGGACCGGTTCATCGGCAGCTTGCGCAGTCTGGCCGCGCGCGGCCGGGCGGGCGATGTATCGCTCAAGACCGCGCCGCACTACGCGCCGAGGCGACGACTGGACGAGACGCTGGCGGCGAGGAAGCCGGTGCTGGTGTACAGAAGCGAGTAAGACACCCCTCGACCCACCCCCCGTTCATGCTGAGCCTGTCGAAGCACCGTTCTTGTTCTTGAGCGTGGCGCGAACCGCTCGAAGAAAAAAGCAGTCCTTCGACAAGCTCAGGACGAACGGTTAGGGGTGACGTAGTGGATCGGTAAAGGGGCGGACCAATGTGGACTTTCCTGTTCGGGCTGACCAACGCCGTGGCGCTGTTCGGCTGGGTGCTCCTCGCGGCATTCCCGCGCAAGCCGCTGACGATGAGCGCGGTGCTCTACCTCGGGGTGGCGCTGCTGTGCCTGTGCTACACGGTGATGTTCGTGGTGCTGGTCGGCGGCTGGGCCGATCCGGGCGCGGTGGCGGGGGCGGCCCCGGTCGATTATTCGAACTACTCGATCCCCGGCATCCGCGCGCTGTTCATGACCGACGGCGGGATCGTCGTCGGCTGGACCCATTACCTCGCCTTCGATCTGTTCACCGGGCTATGGGTGGCCCGCGACGCCGACGCCAAGGGCTTTTCGAGGTGGGTGCAACTCCCCTTCCTGTTCGCCACCTTCATGGCCGGCCCGATCGGGCTGCTGAGCTGGCTGGTGGTGCGGGAGTCTAGGGCTAGGGCGGCAGCGCGAGCTGCGAGATGACAGGCGACCATAAGTGGAACGAGATACCTCAGCAGATCGGTAGCGCGCTTGCTGAAGAGGCCCGAGCAGAGATTTGGAGCCGGATTACTCCGTGGCTGAATCAGCTCTTGGATTATCCCGGGTTTAGAGAATGGAAGACCGAGAGCATGGGGCAAAAGCTCGCGTATGCTGCTCTTCCGAACCATGTAATCGAGCCATTGGAAGATTTCGAATTTTCACAGGAAATTTTGCAGCAACATCATTTGATCTCGGGCTACATGCAAATTATGTCGGCAGCATCGGATTGTCGTGCGACGCAATATTACTTTCGCCGGTACCCATTCCGAGGGTTGCCAGTTGGACGAGCAGAGCATCTGCGCACATGCTGCGAGTTGTACTACAGCAGAGTTTACCAGTTCAACGAACGGCTTGAGACTTTACTCAAGCGACTGGCGAGGCGCACCAAGCCGAAGGGTTTTGATGCAGACGGCGTTATGAAGCAGTTTCGTGAACACTTGGCGGTCGAGCTTGACGCGCGAAACCGCATACATCACGAAAAGGAATACTCAGATTTTGAAATTGAATCGATCGGCACTAGTGATCTGCTCGATCAGGCGGGAGCGGAATTCCCGACAATTTCTCACAACGGCTTTCATAAAATTTCTAGACGCTGGCAGGCTCGGGTACGTTCGACTTCAGACAAGCTTGACCTTTGGGTAGGGTGTGCAGCCGTGCTGATGCTTGCACGATGCCCATTTCTCAAGCCGCCAGAAACAGTGACTTAAACAAAAACCCCGCCCGGATCGCTTCAGGCGG
>JANOOJ010000261.1:0-8024 GCA_031421295.1 Novosphingobium sp. | reverse complement strand
GGTGTTCATCGACGGCGTCTATCGCTCGCGCTCGGCGGCGCAGATCGGCGACTTGCCCGATGTGCAGCGGGTCGAAGTTCTGCGTGGCCCGCAATCGACCCTGTTCGGCAAGAACGCGAGCGCCGGGATTATTTCGATCGTGACCCGTGAGCCGCAGTTCAAGTTCGGTGGCTCGGCCGAACTGTCTTACGGCAATTTCAACGCCGTGGTCGCCCGCGCCAATATCACCGGCCCGCTGAGCGACACGATCGCCGTCAGCCTTGGCGGCAATTTCAACCGCCGCGACGGCTACTTCAAGGATGTCGTGCTGGGGACCGACCAGAACGAGCGCAACCGCTGGGGCGTGCGCGGCTCGTTGCTCTTCGTACCAAGCGACGATGTGAAAATTCGGTTGATCGCCGATTATGACAAGATCGATGAAAACTGCTGCGCGGTTGTCAACGTGGTCGATGGCCCGACCGGAGGTGCGGTCCGCGCGCTGGGTGGGCGGATCATCTCGAATCAGCCGCTGGCGCTGACCACCGCGCTCAATTTCGATTCAACCAACAAGATCGAGAACTACGGTTTTTCCGGTCAGCTGAATTATGAACTCGGGGTGATCGATTTCACCGCAATCGCCGCCTATCGCGCGGTGCGGTCAGCCACCAACCAGGATTCGGACTTCACCAGCGCCGACCTTATCGGGTTCAACGGCGCTAACCAGTCGATCGACACATACAGCTTCGAAGGCCGGGTCGCGACGAACTGGGACGGGCCGCTCAACATCCTGGTTGGCGGCTTTTACTTCCATGAGAATATCGACATTGCGTCTTCGCTGACTTTCGGCAGGGACTTCCGCAACTATGCCAACCTGCTCTCGCGCGGCGGCTACATCGCCAACGAAGCGGTACTGCGCGCGTTAAACGGTATTCCGGCATCGGTGCCGGCATTCGGTTCGCGAGGCCTAGGCAGGTTCGAAAACTACGATTATTCGAACACCGCTTACTCGCTGTTCGGCCAGCTCGATTTCGAGATCACCAACGGCCTGGTGCTGACATTCGGCGGGAACTACACCGACGACAGCAAGCAGGCGGCGAGCAACAATTCAACCACCGATACGTTCTCGACGATCGATCTGGTTCGCACCGGTGTCAATGCCGGTGTACCTGCATCGTTGGCCACCAATCCTACCTTCAACCCCTTCCTTGGCTTCCGTCCGCTGCAGTTCCTGCCGGGCTTCCTCAACTATCCGAACGCGGTCGAGGATGGCCGGACCGATGACAGCAAGTTCACCTACACCATCCGCCTTGCCTACGAGATCAACGACCACCTGAACACCTATGCGACCTATGCGACCGGGTTCAAGGCATCGTCGATCAACCTTGGAACCGACAGCCGACCATTCCCCCGTGACTTCATCCCGGGTTCGGCTGCTGCTTCGCCGCCGCCCGCACCTTCCGCGATCCGCACCGCGCTCGGTGCCGCGCTGCCGAACAACCTGACAACGGGAACGCGATCTGCCGAACCCGAAAATGCCCGGGTGATCGAAGTCGGCCTCAAAGGGCAGTTCCAGGGCTTTGCCTTCAACCTCGCGCTGTTCGATCAGCAGGTGAAGGGGTTCCAGGACAACATCTTCACCGGCACCGGCTTCGTGCTGGGCAACGCTCCGCAACGGTCGGTGAGAGGCTTCGAAATTGACTCGACGATCTCGCCGACCCGCGATCTCAACTTCACTGCGGCGGTGACCTACCTCGATGCCAAATTCGATAGCTACCCCGGTGCCTCGACCTTCGTGCCCGGCAGCTT
This sequence comes from Novosphingobium sp., assembly GCA_031421295.1. Taxonomy (GTDB): domain Bacteria; phylum Pseudomonadota; class Alphaproteobacteria; order Sphingomonadales; family Sphingomonadaceae; genus Novosphingobium. The sequence continues at coordinate 6,239 of JANOOJ010000261.1, read as the reverse complement.
TGCGGTGGCCCCGGCCGACCTCACCGGGAAACGCCCGTCGAACACTCCGGAATGGACGATCGCGGTGGGCGGGAATTATTTGATCCCGCTCGGCGAAACGATGGATCTGATCTTTGCCGCCGACTATTACCTCACCAGCGCGGTGCAGATCGCCACAGGACTGCCGGAGTATCGCACCGGAACGGAAAACCTCAGCTCGACGATCACTCTGGCGTTCGACAACGGACTCAGCGTTAGCGCGTGGGGCCGTAACCTGACCGACGATGCCTACATCACTACGCTGTTCCCCAGCGTGGCGCAGTCTGGTTCGCTCTCCGGCTACCGCAACCAGCCGCGCACCTACGGCGTCGCGGCGCGGTTCAAGTTCTGAGCAAGCGCCAAGCTAGCGGAAGAGGGGGCCTATCGCGGTCCCCTTTTTTGTTTGCGCCGCCGCGAAATATATGATGCTTTCGCGCTCCCACACCACGGGACAGAGAAGGGGGCTTTTCATGGAATGGATGCTTATGCCTTATCGGCGCTACGCCGAATTTACCGGTCGTTCGCGGCGCATGGAATTTTGGATGTTCGGGCTGCTGCAGCTGATTATCTATGCAGTGCTGTTCGCAATTGTCTTCTCCATGGGCTTCTCGCTCGATCCCGCAACCATGGATCCCGGCAATCCATTGGCGATCTACAGCGCGTTCTTCGGCGGTGCCGGGTTGCTCATCGTAGCATGGTGGCTCGCTACGCTGGTTCCCAGCATTGCAGTCAGCGTCCGCCGACTGCACGACCGCGATATGTCGGGCTGGTGGTATCTCGGTTTCATCGTATTGGCGATGATCCCATTCGTCGGATTCATCGCATCGATTGCGATGTTGGTGATTTTCCTGCTGCCCGGCACCTCGGGGCCGAACCGCTTCGGCGCAGATCCTAAGGACCCGACCAGCGCCGAGGTCTTCGCCTAAAGCTCGCGTAGCGCCTGGGCCGGCCGCGCTCGCAGTAGCGGGAGCGAGCCGGCCAGTGCGAAGACCAGCACCAGCGCCAGCCCGCCGCCGAGCACCGCCAGAACGCGCGGCCAGTCGGGCAGCCAGTCGAACTCGAACAGCTGGACGATCACCAGCCAGCCGATCGCGCTGCCCAGCACCAGCGCGACCACTGCGAGCAAGGCTGACAGTGCGCCATATTCGGCCATTTGCAGCAGCAGCAGCTGGCGGCGGCTTGCGCCCAACACGCGCAGGATGACGTTGTCGTAGGTCCGGCTCGCGCGCGCAGCGGCAATCGCGCCGAGCAGGACGGCAATCCCCGCCAGCACCGCTACGGACGCGGCAGCGAGAATAGCCGTACCCATCTGGCTGAGCAGCGCGCGAGCATCGCGCAGCACGCCGCCGACTTCGATCACCGAAGAAGCTGGAAAAGCCCGGACCAGCGCGCGTAGCACGCCGCCCTTGGGCGCACCGGTGGGGAAGTCGATCGTTGCGGCAAGGTTGTGCGGGGCATCGGCGATCGCGTTGGGCGAAAATACCAGCACATAGTTGAAGCCCATCGAGTCCCAGTCGATCCGGCGGAACGAGGCAATCGTTGCGGTGCGCTCGATGCCGAGCAGCCCGATGGTGATTCTGTCGCCGAGCTTGAGGTCGAGCGCTTTGGCGAGGTTCTCATCGACCGAAACCGCAGGCGCGCCGCGATAATCCTTGGGCCACCATTTCCCCGCCGTGACACTGTTGCCTTCGGGAACGCTGTCCGCATAGGTCAGCCCGCGTTCGCCGCGCAGCGGCCAGGCGTCCTCGGGAATTTCGGCCAGATCGGCGACGCGGGTCATCGCACTGGCCGGACCATAGGCGAGGATCGCCCCGCGCATCGCCGGGACGGTCCGGACTTTGGCGGCGGGGGCAACGCTGTGGACCGCAGCGGTGAACTCGGCCGCCCGATCGCGGGGGACGTCGAGCACGAAATAATCGGGCGCACGCTGCGGCACCCGGGCGTCGATATTGGCGTCGAGGCTGGTCTGGACCACCGCCAGCAGCACGAAAGTGGCGAGGCCAAAGCCTAGCGCGGTGACCAGCGCGCCGGTCTGCGCGCCGGGGCGGTGGAGGTTGGCGAGCGCGGCGCGCAGCATCGGCTCGCGCGGACGCGGGAGCCGCGCGGCGAGCTGCCGGATCGCCCAGCCGAGGGCGCCGAGCAGTGCCAGCAGCACTGCTGCGCCGCCAAGGAACCAGCTCGTCACCAAGGGCTGCGCGGCGGTCGCCAGCGCCAGCGCGGCGATTCCGGCAAGCCCGATCCCGACCGGCAGCAGCGCCTCGCGCCGCGCTCGCCCTAGCGGCGAGACCCGCGCCCGCATCAGCGCCATCGCCGGGAACTGGCGCGCGGCGATCAGCGGCGGCGCGGCGAAGACGAAGGCCACCAGCAGGCCGTAGGTCGCCGCCCGGGCAAGCGCCGCAGGATCGAACACGAAGCCCGGCTGGACCGGCAGCAGCGCCCCCAGCGCCTTACCCAGCAGCGGGGTGACCAGCACCCCCGCCGCCAGCCCCGCTAGGCTCCCGGCCAGCGCCGCCGCGGCAATCTGCAACAGATAAATGCGCGCAATGTCACGGCTCGATGCGCCCAATATCTTGAGCGTCGCGATGCTGCCGCGCCGTGCCTCGAGGTAAGATGAGACTCCGCCGCCGATGCCGATCCCCGCGATCACCAGCGCCGCCAGCCCGACCAGCACCAGGAATTCGCCCATCCGCTCGACGAAGCGCTCCGCTCCGGGCGAGGCTTTGTCGCGGGTGCGCAGCTCGAAGCCCGACGAGGGGAATTGCGCTTTCAGCCGCGCGGCGATCTGCGCCGGATTGCCGCCGGGGTTCAACGCGATGCGGTATTTGCTGCGATACATAGCCCCGGGTGCGGTCAGTCCGGCAGCGGCAGGCACCTCCGCGCCGACGATCACCACCGGTCCCAAAGTGAAGCCTTCGCCCAGCCGGTCGGGTTCGTCGGCAATGATCCCCCCTACGGTCAGCGCGACATTGCCGATCGTCAGCACGCCGCCCTTCGCCAGTTCGAGCCGCTCCGCCGCGCCCTCGGCCAGCCAGGCCTCGCCCGTGGGCGGCGCGCCGACCGTCCGGCCATCGGCCAGATGCAGCCTGCCGACCAGCGGCCAGCTCGTATCGACCGATTTCAGCTCGACCGGCACGGCCAACTCGCCCGCGCTGGCCCCGGCAGTCGCCATCGCCTGCATCCGCGTCCCGCCCGAAACTGTCCCAAGCGCTTCCAGCGCCGCTGCCTCGGGCCCGCTCAGCGCGCGCTGCCACACCGAAACTTCGACATCGCCGCCCAGGATCGCGCGCCCGCGCGTCGCCAGTTCGCGCTCGATCGCCCCGGTCAGCGTGCCGATTGCGGCGAGCGCCCCGACGCCCAGGAACAGGCACACCAGCAGCAGCCGCAGCCCCCGGAACCGCTCGCTCAGATCGCGGCGCGCAATCCGCCAGGCCATGCCCCAGCTCATTGCCTGGCGCTGTCGCTGGCGATTTGTCCGTCGGCCAGCGTGATGATCCGCTCGCAGCGCGCGGCGAGCGCGGGATCGTGGGTGATGATCACCAGGGTCGCCCCGGTTTCGGCGCGGCCCGCGAACAGCAGATCGATGATGCCTTCGCCCGTGGCATGGTCGAGATTGCCGGTCGGCTCGTCGGCAAAGATCAGCGCGGGGCGCGGCGCCGTGGCGCGGGCAATGGCGACGCGTTGCTGCTCACCGCCCGAGAGCTGCGCCGGATAATGCGAGAGGCGGTGGCCTAGCCCGACCGCAACAAGTTCAGCGCCAGCCCGCTCCCACGCATCGTCGATCCCGGCGAGTTCCATCGGCGTCGCGACGTTTTCCTGCGCAGTCATGGTCGGCAGCAGGTGGAAGGCCTGCAAGACAATCCCGATCCGCCCGCGCCGCGCGAAAGCCAATCCGTCCTCATCGAGCGTCGCAAAATCGGCACCCGCCACTTCGAGCGTGCCCGAACTCGCGCGCTCCAGCCCGGAGAGCACCGCCATCAGCGAGCTTTTGCCCGAGCCGGAAGGACCAAGGAGCGCGAGTGTCTCGCCCGACGCAACATCGAGATCGACCCCGCGCAGGATTTCGACCGCGCTGTCGCCGCTGCCGAGGGAAAGGGTGAGGGTTCGGGCGGAAATCGCCAAGGGGGTACTTGTCACCGCGCGGCGATGGCATAGCTTGGGCCTGTCCCGCAAGGAGGTTGCAGAATGAAATGGAAATTGGCGCTGCTGGCGACAACTTTGGCGCTGGTCGGCTGCAACTCTGAGACGCCCGGGACCAAGGCTGCGGGCGAGCGCAGCGGCGGCACGGCAATAGCGGTGCAAGGCGACGAGCAGCGTATCCTCGCGATCGGCGACAGCCTGTTTGCGGGCTATGGCCTCAAGCCTGGTGAGAGCTACCCGGTCCGGCTTGAGGCTGCCCTGCGCAGTACCGGAGTGAACGCGCGGATTACCAATGCCGGGGTGTCGGGCGATACCAGCGCCGACATCCGCCAGCGGCTGGCCTTCACGCTGGACAACCAGCCAAGCCCTCCGTCACTGGTGATTGTCGAACTTGGCGGCAACGATTTGCTCCGCGCCTTGCCGCCCGAGCAATTGCGCGCCAATCTCGATGCGATCCTGACCGAGCTGGGTCGGCGCAAACTGCGGGTGCTGCTGATAGGCATGCTCGCGCCGCCAAACCTGGGCAAGGCCTATGGCGACAAGTTCAACCCGATCTATCCCGAGCTGGCGAAAAAGCACGATGCGGCGCTGGTGCCGTTCTTTCTGCAGGCGGTAATCGGCAAGCCTGAGCTGGTCCAGGCTGACCATCTCCATCCGACTGCTGCGGGGGTGGAGGCCATCGTCCAGTCAACGCTGTCCGCTGTGTACAAGAGCCTGCCTGAGCCGGATCGCCCGCCGTCGCCATAGAATCATCTTCCCCGAAACCGTTCATGCTGAGCTTGGCGAAGCACTGCCCTTTTCTTCGACCAGAGCGCCCAACACCGAAGTGAAAAGCAGTCCCCTTCGGCTGGCTGTTTGCAACAGCCGCTCAGGACAGGCTTCGACAAGCTCAGGGCGAACGAGATTTTTGTAGATGCCAGGAAGCGCTAAACTCGCTTCACCGCGCCATCGCTGACACGCCAGATCGCCGCCTCGTCGGCAATGGCGGTGAATGGGGCGAGTTCGGTCCCGGTCAGCCAGACTTGCGCCGCCCCCGCGCGCAGCCGGTCGAACAAGGCCTCGCGCCGCACCGGATCGAGATGCGCGGCAACTTCGTCGAGCAGCAGCAGGCGCGGGCGCGCATCGTCGAGCAAGCCCGCATGCGCCAGCGTGATGGCGATCAGCATCGCTTTCTGCTCGCCGGTCGAGCATTCGGTGGCGGGCTGGCCCTTTCCGGCCATCGTCACCCCCAGCTCATCACGGTGCGGACCCACCAGGGTGCGCTGCGCTGCCCGGTCGCGCCGGCGGCCCGCAGCGAGCGCGGCGGCCAGCTCATCCGCTGCGAGCGGGCCGCCCGCAAGATATGTCAGGGAAGGGCGCGCGAAGGGAGCGTCGGGCAGAGCGGCGAGCGCTCCATCGAGCCGCAGCACGAGATCGCCGCGCCCCAGCGCCACCGCCGCTCCTGCTTCGGCCAGCTGCGCCTCGATCGCATCGAGCCACACCGGATCGGGCTCGCCATCCTCGCCCAGCAGCCGGTTGCGTTCGCGCAGCGCCGCCTCGTAGCGCGCGGCGTTGCGCGCATGCGCGGGGTCGAGCGCGAGCACCAGCCGATCGAGGAACCGCCGCCGCGCGCCTGCGCTTTCGGCGAACAGCCGGTCCATCGCCGGGGTCAGCCAGCCGACGCTGAGCCATTCGCCCAGCGTCAGCGCGGTGCTGTCGGCTTCGTTGATCGAGACCAGCCGGCGGCCCTGCCGTTCGGCGCGGATCCCGGTGCCAAGCCGAACCGTGCCATCCAGTTCGGCACTCACCGCGAAGCCGCCATCACCCTCGTGCGCGGGAATATCGGCCAGCGCCGCGCGCCGCAGCCCGCGACCCGGGGCGAGCAGCGACAGCGCCTCAAGCACATTGGTCTTGCCCGCGCCATTGTCGCCGATCAGCAGGTTGAAGCGCGCGGTTTCCCCGATCTGCGTGGCGCGGTGATTGCGAAAATGGGTCAGCAGGATGCGGTCGAGCGCCATGCCAGCCCGATAGGGCGAAGACCGCCGTAAAGTCATCAAAAAGGTGTCTGCCGATTGTTGGTGAATATTCCCACTATTTTGCATTCA
>JANOOJ010000260.1:0-4675 GCA_031421295.1 Novosphingobium sp. | reverse complement strand
GGGGGTGGGGTTCCGCGCCACTTCCGGCCCGGTCATCGCCAAATCGGGCGATCTGGCGGCGTTGCTGACCAATCTCGAAGAGGGTGACGTGCTGTTCATCGACGAGATTCACCGGCTCAATCCGATTGTCGAGGAAGTGCTTTACCCGGCGATGGAGGACCGCGCGCTCGATCTGATGATCGGCGAGGGGCCGTCGGCGCGGTCGGTGCGGATCGATTTGCCGGCCTTCACCCTGATCGGCGCGACCACCCGGCAGGGGCTGCTGACCACGCCGCTGCGCGACCGTTTCGGCATCCCGGTGCGGCTCAATTTCTACACTGTGCCCGAGCTGGAGCGAGTGGTGGTGCGCGCCGCCGGGCTGCTCGGCCTCGGCATCGACGCGCAAGGCGCGCGCGAGATTGCGCGGCGCGCGCGCGGCACGCCGCGGGTCGCCGGACGGCTGCTGCGCCGGGTGCGCGATTTCGCGCATGTCGCGGGCGACGGGGTGGTGACGCAAGGCATTGCCGACGCCGCGCTGACCCGGCTCGAGGTCGACGCGCTCGGGCTCGATGCGATGGACCGGCGCTATCTCACCATGATCGCCGACATCTACAAGGGCGGCCCGGTCGGGGTCGAAACCCTCGCTGCCGGGCTCAGCGAGCCGCGCGACACGATCGAGGAAGTGATCGAGCCGTTCCTGATCCAGCTTGGCCTCGTCGCCCGCACCGCGCGCGGGCGCTGCCTCAACGATCGCGGCTGGCAGCATCTTGGCCTGACCCCGCCCAGCGGCAGCCAGACGGGGTTATTCGATGAGGGCGAATAGGCTGGCTCACTGCCCGAATCTGCGTTTGGTTATTCGCGATTAGCTAAATGATGGTTCCAATTCGGGACACATGGGGCTGCGACTAGCGCAAATCGCGGATTTTCCCGGTCCGGGACCCCGGAATCACGGTTAACACCGTTGTCGCATTAAGAACTCTCTGCCTTTCTCGTGGCACAGGGGTCCGCAGCTTGATGGTTGCAGGCCCTGACAGGGAAAGAAGGCGTAAGCTTATGTCGGTACGGATGGCCCTTGCGAAATTGTCTGCCTGCGCGGCAGGCGGCGCGCTGATCGGTGGCGGAGCGGTGCATGTCGCCGAAGCCCCGGCGCGCGGCCCGGCCCAGTACGTCAAGCATGTGAAGAGCCCGCCGCGCGCGGTGCGCCACATTGCCCGCCGCCATGTCGCCACCGCGCCGACGCGCCAGCGCCTGCGCCGGACGATCACCCGCACCACCTCTTGCGCCGCGCCGCAGCAGATGGCGATGGTGCCGATGCCCGCGCCGTATTTGCCGCCGATGCCCCCGCTGCACCAGGGCGGTTCGGGCGGCGTGCCGATCGTAATCGGCGGTTCGAGCGGCGGGTTCGGCGGAGGTTTCTTCGGCGGGTTCTTCGGCGGCGGAAGCAGCGGCGGCGGCAGCGTGGTTGTTTCCTCGACCAGCACCGGTTCCACCTCGACCTCGGGCGGTTCGACCTCGAGTTCTTCGGGCGGTTCGGGGGGAAGCTCGACCAGCAGCTCGAGCGGCGGGATTACCAGCTCGACCACCACCGGCGGCGTTTCGACCTCGACCGGCGGGGTTTCGACCTCGACCGGTGGCGTCTCGACCTCCACCTCGACCTCGTCGGGCAACGTCACCTCATCCTCGGGCAACAACTCGACCTCGTCGTCCTCGGGCAATGTCTCAAGCAGCTCGTCAGGGAACGTGACGAGTTCGTCATCGACTTCGGGCAACGTCACCTCAAGCTCGTCGAGCAGTTCCTCGACATCGGGCAACGTCAGCACCTCGACCAGCTCGTCGAGCTCGGGCAATGTCACCAGCTCGACCAGCTCCTCGTCGTCCAGCTCGTCCTCGACCAGTTCGTCGACCTCGTCGAGCAGCGGCAACACGACCACCTCCACCTCAACCGGTGGCACCGAAGTCCCTGCGCCGCCGATGCTCCTGCTGTTCGGTGCAGCCGCCGCCACGCTCGTCGGCCGCCGCCGCCTCGCCAAGGGCAAAGCTGCGGCCTGACTGGCGGGTCCGGTCAGTCCTATGCTTGCGTGAAGGCGCGGACGAGATCCCGCGCGGTGTCGATTAGTCGCAAAATCTGGACCGACTCATCCCCAACGCGATAGGCGATGATGACACGGCGCTGGTAGGTTATTGTCCGCAAACCCTTCAGCACATGGAAGCGCGACGTCCCCCGGTTTGGAAATGTACCGAGCCGCTCGCAAGCTGCCTCAATGCGGGAAACATAAGCCTCAGCGGTTGCGGTATCGGCGCGTTCCGCAATCCAGCGCCCCAGTTCCGACAAATCGGCAATGGCCGCTTCGGAAAGGACAACCCGCAAACTTATATTTTCAGCCATTCCTGGCAATGTTTGCGCGAACCCGTTTGAAGGCCTCGGTCATTGGCACATAAGGACGCGGATCGGCCTCAGCCTCAGCCACTTTGGCCTTGATCAGCCCATCAAGCTTCGGACCCTCGGGTGGAAGGAGCGGGAGAAGGTCAAAACCGCCGGGAGCATTTTTTTTCGCGCGCGATGCCATCTGGCTTGTCTATCAGAGTTTCGCGGGGGGTGCCAATTTCTCTTCTTCGATGAAGAGCTTGTACATCACTGCATGGACCATAGTTTTCAGTTTGGCGAAACTGACGGCAGTGGCCAGTCGCTCAATCTGCGGCACGCCAAGAGATTTTTGGGCCGGTAGCCCGGACTCTGCAACAACGTAGAACTTCCATTGGCTGGGATCGGCGTGGTCGCAATCCGCTCCAGTCTCACCGTGCCAAGCGAAGATGAAAATATCGGCATTCCGACCCTCGCCAGCGATCCAATTCGCGCCTTCGTAACGACCAGTCTTTGCTGCAATCGAAAATCGAGGCTGGCGGTGGCCTTTGCTTCCAGCCTCCCACGATTGCCTGGCGGCCGACTGCTTGACCTGAATTTTTAGGCCAGACTTGCGATGTCGCAGATCGTGGGATGCCCAATCGCCTCCGCAAAGCTCCCAATCCGGCTCCAGCGCAATACCTACAATTTGTTCAGCAAGCTCGCCGCGCAAATCATTCCTGACGACCGGACTGCCATACAGTCGCTCGAACAACCCGTTCAGGACTTCCTGACGGTTCAGGCTCAAGCCGCCAGCTTGCGCAGCACGTAGTGCAAAATCCCGCCGTTGAGGAAGTATTCCAGCTCGTTGGCAGTATCGATCCGGCACAGCGCGGTGAAGGTGAAGCTCGTGCCGTCCAGCCTCGTGACCTCGACTTCGACGTCCTGGCGCGGCTGGAGCTGCGCGACGCCCTTGATCGAAAAGCGGTCGTCCGCGTTCAGGCCGAGCGTCTGGCGGGTGGTGCCCTCGGGGAACTGCAGCGGCAGCACGCCCATGCCGACGAGGTTCGAGCGGTGGATGCGCTCGAAGCTCTCGACGATCACCGCACGCACGCCGAGCAGATTGGTTCCTTTGGCAGCCCAGTCGCGACTCGACCCGGTGCCGTATTCCTTGCCCGCGACGACGACCAGCGGGGTGCCGTCGGCCTTGTGCGCCATGGCCGCGTCGTAGATCGACAGGGTCTCGCCCTTGTAGAGCGACATGCCGCCTTCGACGCCGGGGACCATCTCGTTCTTGATGCGGATATTGGCAAAGGTGCCGCGCATCATCACGTCGTGGTGGCCGCGGCGCGCGCCATAGCTGTTGAAATCGGCGCGCGCGACCTGATGCTCCATCAGCCAGCGGCCCGCAGGGCTGTCGGCCTTGATCGAGCCCGCCGGGCTGATGTGATCGGTGGTGATCGAATCGCCGAGGATCGCCAGCGGCACCGCCTCCACAATGTCCTGCACCGGCGCGGGGGTCATGCTCATGCCCTCGAAATAGGGCGGATTGGCGATGTAGGTTGACCCGGCGCGCCACTGGTAGGTTTCGCTGCCGGTAACGTCGATCGCCTGCCAGTGCGCGTCGCCCTGATAGACGTTGGCATAGCGCGCCTGGAACATGCCGCGGTCGATGCAGCTTGCCATGGTATCGGCGACTTCCTGGTTGGTCGGCCAGATGTCCCGAAGGTAGACCGCCTGCCCGTCGCTTCCGGTGCCGATCGGAGTGGTGACGAGATCCTCGGTCACTGTGCCCTTGAGCGCGTAAGCCACCACCAGCGGCGGGCTGGCGAGGAAGTTCGCGCGAACATCGGGCGAAACGCGGCCCTCGAAGTTGCGGTTGCCCGAGAGGACCGAGGCGGCGACGATGTTGTTGCCGTTGATCGCGGCGCTGATCGGCTCGGCCAGAGGCCCTGAATTGCCGATGCAGGTGGTACAGCCATAGCCGACCAGATTGAAGCCGAGTGCATCGAGATGCTCGGTCAGGCCCGATTTGTTGAAATAGTCGGTCACCACCTGGCTGCCGGGGGCGAGGCTGGTCTTGACCCAGGGCTTGGGCTTGAGGCCGAGCTGGTTGGCCTTTTTGGCAACGAGGCCGGCGGCGACCATCACGCCGGGGTTGGAGGTGTTGGTGCAGCTGGTGATCGCGGCGATCACCACGTCGCCGTCGCCGATGTCGTGGTCGCGGCCCTCGACCGCGACGCGGCTTGCGGTTTTCTTGTACACGCTGTCGAGATCGGCGTTGAAGGAATCGTCGACGTCGATCAGCGCAACCTTGTCCTGCGGGCGTTTGGGTCCGGCGAGGCTGGGAACAAC
>JANOOJ010000259.1:0-6666 GCA_031421295.1 Novosphingobium sp. | reverse complement strand
CGGTGTTCATGGCCCGCTCGAGCTGGGACGTAACCTACCAGCAGGAGCGCAACCCCGACCTCACCTTCAGCGCGACGAAAGAGCGATAGGATTTTTCACGCGGAGGCGCGGAGAACGCGGAGGACCTGTATCTGGCCGAAGGCCGATCTTGCCGATCGACCGCAGTGCCGGTCGGAATGCCCGAATGTGAGGGCGGCTGCGCCGCGAACGCGCCTCCTCCGCGCCCTCCGTGCCTCCGCGCGAACCCAATGCTATGCTTGCCCCAACCGCCGCCTCATCCTAGTCTGACCCCATGGCCGACTTTACCGAAACCCTCACCCCCGATCACCTCGCGATGATCGCGCGGCAGAGCGTGTTCTTCACCGCCACGGCGGCTGCCGACGGGCGGATCAATTTGTCGCCCAAGGGGCTCGCGGACACTTTCCGCGTGCTCGCGCCCGACCGGGTCGCCTATCTCGACCTTGGCGGGTCGGGCAACGAGACCCACGCGCATCTCGCCGCGGCCCAACCCGACAAAGGCCGGATCACGCTGATGATGTGCAATTTCGAGCAGCCCGCGCTGATCCTGCGGATTTACGGGCACGGCAAGCCGGTGCTCCCCGCCGATGCCGAATGGGCTGCGCTCGCCGCGCAGTTCACGCTGCTGCCCGGCACGCGGCAGATTTTCGACATTGCGGTGGACAGCGTCCAGACCAGCTGCGGCTGGGGCGTACCGGTGATGAGCCTCGATCAGGAGCGCGCGACGCTGGTCTAATACCATGCCCAGTCCGACCCGGTGAAGTGGGAAGCCAAGATGAAAGGCCGGACCAAAAGCATCGACGGATTGCCCACCCGCCCGACCGATCGCTACATTGCCGGGGATGTTCCTGCCGAATGACGTGCCACGCTTTCGGCCCCCCTCCCGCAGGCGGGGGGGGTGGGGGGTGGGGGGGACCGACCGGTCGGTTGGGGCGCAAGGCCCACCCCGCTGCGACTAACTCCCTGCGCTCGCAAGTCTCGCAAACCCCTCCCGCCTGCGGGAGGGGCTGAGAAGTGCAGCTTACTTTCGCCAGCTACAATATCCACAAGGCGGTGGGGCTCGACCGGCGGCGCGACCCCGACCGGATCCTGGCGATCCTGCGCGAGATCGACGCTGACGTCATCGCGCTGCAGGAGGCCGACCGCCGCTTCGGAGAACGGGCGAGCGTGCTCCCGCTGGCGGCGATCGAATCGCATACCCCCTATCGTCCGGTGCCGTTCAATACCCGGCCCGACAGCATCGGCTGGCACGGCAATGCGCTGCTGGTCCGGCGCGGGATCAAGGTTACGGAGGCCGCAATCGTACCCTTGCCGACGCTGGAGCCGCGCGGCGCGATCCGCGCCGATCTGCTGGTCGAGGGGCAGCGGCTGCGCGTGGTGGGGATGCATCTCGATCTCTCGGGCCTGCGCCGCCGCCAGCAGCTGCGCGCGATCATCGCGCATTGCGGGAGTTGCGGCGACGATTGCCCGACGGTGATGATGGGCGATCTGAACGAATGGTCGGTCCACGGCGGCAGCCTGCGCGAGTTTCACAACCCGTGGCGCGTGCTCGCCCCGGGGCGCAGCTTCCCCTCGCGCCAGCCGGTCGCGCAGCTCGACCGGATCGTGCTTTCACCCGAATGGCGCTTGCTCGAAGCGCGCGTCCACCACAGCGCGCTGGCCGCGAAGGGCTCAGACCATTTGCCCATATTCGCCCGGGTTGAGCTGCCCAAAAATTAGGCACCTGCGCGTTTGCCGGGCGAAATGCTGCGCCGCAGCAGCGCCCTGCTCTGCCTGAATCCTTGATTTCTGCGCTTCGCGGCATTCTGGCACGCGGCTTGCTGCATATGCGAAGCGGGCATGTCGCCGGCACAAGAGCCGACACGGGGTCGGCGGGCTAACAGGGGACGGTCATGAAACTCATCATCGCCATCATCAAGCCGTTCAAGCTTGACGAGGTGCGCGAAGCACTCGGCACCCTCGGGGTAGCCGGGATGACCGTATCCGAGGTCAAGGGCTTCGGACGGCAAAAGGGGCAGACCGAGATTTATCGCGGGGCCGAATATTCGACCAACATGCTGCCCAAGGTGAAGATCGAGATCGCCGCCAGCGACGCGCTGACCCCGCAGATCGTCGAGACGATCCAGCAGGTCGCCAGCACCGAAGCGATCGGCGACGGCAAGATCTTCGTGCTCGAACTCGGTTCCGCCACGCGCATCCGAACCGGCGAGACCGGGGATACCGCGCTGTGAGCGCGAATAAAGGGGATATCACCATGATCCGCAAGATTTCCTGCGGTGTCGCGGCGCTGGGCGCACCGCTGTTCGCCGCGACTGCCGCGTTTGCCCAGGACGCGGCAGCGACCGCAACTGCTGCCGCCGAGCCCGTCGCCGCCGCTACCACCGCAGCAGCGGCCGTGACCACTGCCCTGATCCAGAACCCCACCGTCGAGCAGATGGCCGGGATGGTGAACAAGGGCGACACCAGCTGGATGCTGATTTCGTCCGCGCTGGTGCTGATGATGAGCGTGCCCGCCCTCGCGCTGTTCTACGGCGGCCTGGTCCGCACCAAGAACATGCTCAGCGTGTTGATGCAGGTGTTCATGATTGTCAGCGTCGCGGCGCTGGTGTGGGTCTGCTGGGGCTACACCATGGCCTTCACCAGCGGCGGGACCAGCGCGCTGGCCCCGTTCATCGGCGGCTTCTCCAAGGCCGGCCTCGCCGGCGTAACCGGCGCGACCTAGGCGGCGACGTTCAGCAACAACGTCTATATTCCGGAATTCGCCTTCGTCGTATTCCAGATGACTTACGCCTGCATCACCCCGGCGCTGATCGTCGGGGCCTTCGCCGAGCGGATCAAGTTCAGCCCCTTGATTATCTTCGTGGTGGCCTGGCTGACGATCGTCTATTTTCCGATCGCGCATATGGTGTGGTACTGGGCCGGACCCGACTTCCTGACCGATCTGCCCAAGGACGCGGGCTATCTGTGGGATATGGGGGCGATCGATTTCGCGGGCGGCACGGTGGTTCACATCAACGCCGGGATCGCGGGCCTCGTCGGCTGCCTGATGATCGGCAAGCGCGTCGGCCACGGCCGGGAAGCCACCCCGCCGCACTCGCTGACCATGACCATGATCGGTGCGTCGCTGCTGTGGGTGGGCTGGTTCGGCTTCAACGCCGGGTCCAACCTCGAAGCCAATGGCGTCACGGCCGTCGCCTTCATCAACACTTTCGTGGCGACCGCCGCAGCGGCGGTGAGCTGGGCGATCGTCGAGCAGATCCACCACCAGCGGCCCTCGCTGCTTGGGGCTGCGACCGGCGCGGTGGCGGGCCTAGTCGCGATCACCCCGGCGAGCGGCTTTGCCGCCCCGCTGACCTCGATCGCGCTCGGCTTCTTCGTTGCGCCGGTGTGCTACTTCTTCGTCAGCACGGTGAAGAACAGGCTCAAGTACGACGATACGCTCGACGTGTTCGGGGTGCATTGCATCGGCGGGATCGTCGGTGCGATCGCCACCGGGATTGTTGCCGACCCCGCGTTCGGCGGCCAGGGCGTGTTCGACTATTACGTCTTCCCGGCGGGCGTGGTCGAATACGACATGGCCGCGCAGGTGTGGAAGCAGATCAAGGCCGTGGTCGTGACGCTGCTATGGTCGGGCATCGGTTCAGCAGCGCTGTTCTTCATTCTCGACAAGACCATCGGACTGCGTGCGACCGAAGACGCCGAGCGCGAAGGGCTCGACCTCTCCGAACACGGCGAACGCGCTTACAACTACTAGACTTCCCCGAATTGGCGGGATCGGGGCTACCTCCTCCTCACCCCGGTCTCGCCAACCCACGTTCCTCCTGCGAACGCAACTCAACGGGCCCGGGCCAGCCGCTCGGGCCCGCTTTTTTGCAGTTCTGATTCCGGTTTCAATTGTGACTTTATTGAGACAGCGCGGGGACATTCCCCTGCCCGCGTCGTAAGCCCCGCTTGAAAGCTGCGGGCGAACTTGGCAACGGGGGGTTTCCGGCGCTCGCAGGATGTGCCGGAAACCTTGGAGGAGGGACTATATGCGCCATATCGCCACGCGGCTGCTTTCCGGCATCGCTGTCATCGCCATTGCCACCCCGGCTTTCGCCCAGGACGCCGATCAGGCGGACGAGCAGACCGGCAACACCATCGTCGTCACGGCGACCAAGCGCGACCAGACGATCCAGGACGTGCCGTTCTCGATCAACGCCCAGACATCCGAGGCGATCCAGCGCAGCGGCTCGACCAATCTCGAAGATATTTCGCGCAACGTCGCCGGTCTTTCGGTGCAGAACCTCGGGCCGGGCCAGAGCCAGGTCTCGGTGCGCGGCGTTTCGGCCGGGCAGGTCGTACGCGACCAGCCGGGGGTCAAGGAGCAGGTCGGCGTCTATCTCGATGAATCGGTGATTTCGCTTTCGCTGTTCACCCCCGATCTCGATCTGTTCGATCTCAACCGGGTGGAGACGCTGCGCGGTCCGCAGGGCACGCTGTTCGGCGCCGGTTCGGTTGGCGGCACGATCCGCTACATCACCAACCAGCCCAAGCTTGGCGCTACCGAAGGCGCGGTCGAGGGCAACCTCAATCTGGTCGATGGGGATTCGCTGGGCGGCCACCTCAAAGGTGCGATCAATGTGCCGATGGGTGACAAGGCAGCGCTGCGCGCGGTCGGCTTTTATACCCGCTACGGCGGCTTCATCAACGCGATCGGCCCGGCTGCGGGTGAGGATGTCAACTCCGGCGAACGCTATGGTGGGCGCATCGCGCTCGCTTTCGAGCCGAGCGAAAGCGTGCGGATTACCCCGCGGCTGGTGTTCCAGAAGGTCGTTGCCGACGGGTTTAACCGCCAGGAAGTCTTTAACCTCTATGGCAACCGCTTCACCACCACGCGTCCGCAGGTCGTGTTCAACGAGCACGAGCAGTATCTGCTGCTGCGCGAGCAGTTCAGCGACGAAACGCTGATCGCCGATCTGACCGCGTCGATCGAGGTGGCCGACAGTGTCACGCTGACCTCGGTCACGTCCTACGCCAACCGCGACATCCTCGTCAGCCGCGATGCGAGCGCGCTGACCGGATCGGTCTCGGTAGATCTGGGCTATCCGGCAGCGGGCGTACTGCTGCCCTCGAACCTGCGCGATACCACCGATCTCAAGACCTGGAGCCAAGAACTGCGGCTGTCGAGCAGCGGCAACGGGCCGCTGCAATGGGTGGTCGGCGGGTTCTATTCGCATGTCGACCGGTTCTATCGCCAGCGGCTGCCGACCCCGGGCTACGATGCCTTCACCGATGCCCGCTTCGGGGCTGGCACTTCGGTGGCGGTGGCCAACGGCTTCCCGCTCAATTCGCCCTACAACGCGGACCTGCCCTACAAGATCAAACAGTTCGCGGTGTTCGGCGAGTTCAGCTACGATGTCACCGATGCGCTCAACGCAACCGCAGGCCTGCGCTACTACGATTTCAAGGAAGACCGCAGCTTCAAGACCGGCGGCCTGTTTGCCAATGGCGACAACCGGACCGATCAGACCAAATCCAACGGCGTCTCGCCGCGCTTCATCCTGAGCTACAAGGCCAGCGAGAACGTAACGATCAACGCCCAGGCCGCTAAGGGCTTCCGCCTGGGCGGGGTCAACGATCCGCTCAACCTGCCGTTGTGCTCGGCGGCAGACAAGACGCTGTTCGGCGGGTTCCAGGACTACGACGACGAATCGCTGTGGAACTACGAACTGGGCGTCAAGACTCAGGGCCGCGGCTTTACCTTCAACGCGGCGGCGTTCTATAACAAGATCAACAACCTGCAGGTCACGCTCGATGCGGGAAGCTGCTCATCGCGGATCGTGTTTAACGTCGACGATGCGCATTCGATGGGGGTCGAGTTCGAACTGGGCCTGCGTCCGGCCGAGGGACTTGAGCTCAGTCTGGCAGGCAGCGTGATCGAGGCCGAATTCGACACCACCTTGCCCGGTGCCCTGACTGCAGCGACCGGCATCCGCGACGGCAATCGCCTGCCTTCGGTGCCCAAGTTCCAGATCGCGGCGACCGGCAGCTACGAATGGCCGCTGTCCGATGCGATGGACGGGGTGATCACCGCCTCGGTCCAGCATGTCGGCACGCGCTTCACCCAGCCGGCGGACCAGGAGAACAATCCGCGCACCTTCGTGCACGGATTACCGTTCGGCGGGGCTCCGGCGGGTTCGGCGACCACGCTCAACCTCGAGCTGCCCAGCTACCAGCTGGTCAACTTTAGCGCCGGGGTGAAAATGGACGACGGGCTGTCGATCATCGCCTACGTCAACAATCTGTTCGACGAAACGCCGCTGCTATCGTTCGACCGCGAACGCGGCGGTCGCGCCCGACTGGGCTACAACGTCGGCCAGCCGCGCACCTTCGGGATGACCGTGCGCAAGGAGTTCTGAGTGCACGAAACCTTTTGATCGGGAACTCAGGCCCGGGAGCGCAATCGCGCTTCCGGGCCTTTCCTTGTCAGCGCAAGGCAGCCTTCACGAACTCCGCCGCACGCTCGCCGATCATGATGCTGGGGGCATTGGTGTTGCCCGAGACGAGGCGAGGCATGATGCTCGCGTCGGCGACCCACAGGCCCTCGATCCCGCGTGCCTTGAGCACGGGATTGACCACGCTGTCCGCGTCGCTGCCCATCCGGCA
>JANOOJ010000258.1:0-2760 GCA_031421295.1 Novosphingobium sp. | reverse complement strand
CCAGCAAGGTTTGCAAACTGTCGAGGCCGACGCCGACGCGGAGCAAGCCTGGGTTCGCCACGTCTATGACCTGGCCGCAGCGACACTGATGATGAAGGCTAACTCCTGGTTTCTCGGCGCCAACGTGCCGGGCAAGCCGCGGGTCTTCATGCCCTATGTCGGCGGGCTCGATGTCTATCGTGACACCGCCGAAGCGATCGCCGACGACGGTTATCGGGGGTTTCGCTTTTCGCCCCCCCAACCGTCGGCACCACCTACCAACGCGGCACCCGCCAAGCGCTGATCAGGCCGAACCGTTGCCCAATGCGTCGCGGAACCGATCGACGATGAGGGCAGTCAGTTCACGCGCTGCCGGCGACAGTGAGTTCCCCTTGAGTGTAATCAGGCACAGTTTGCGCTCCAGGACCGGATCGACGATCGGCAGCGCCTGAAGCGTCGTGTCGAGCGGCTTGGGAATCATGATGCGCGGCAGGATCGCAACCCCTAGACCGGCCTTCGCGAATGCCAGCATCGTCTGTACCTGGATCACTTCGAACGAATTGGTGAATTCCAGGCCGCGCGACGCCATTTCGCGGTTGAGCGTATTGCGCAGGGCTGCGGACGAAGAGGCCAGGATGACTGGCAGTGTGACCAGTTCTCTCAAAGCGATCGTCGCGTGATCGGGCTTCCAACAAGACTGCGGCAGCAACGCATAGATCGGTTCGCTGCCTATGGGCGCGAAATCGAAATCGCCCGCCTGATCGACCTCGGGCCCGATGCCGAACGAAATCTCCTGACGCGCGACCGCTTCGAGCAATTGCTCTGAGGCGAGTTCACGCAATTCAAGCCGGATACCGCTTCGCTTGCGCTTGAAGTCCATAAGGACGCCGGGCAGCGCCGTTGCCGCGATGCTCGGCACACATCCCATCGCGATATGGCCGAATTGAATGTTTGCCGCCTCGCGGATCTGGCGCAGGCCCTGCTCGAGCGAAGCGACCGCGCGCTGCGCGTGGCTCAGCAACTGCTCTCCTTCGGCCGTCAATTGCACGCGCCGTGTTGTGCGATGGAACAGCGAGACGCCGATCTGCTCCTCAAGCAATCTGATCTGCGTGCTGACCGCCGACTGCGAGCGATGCAGTACTTCGGCCGCCCTTCGGAAGCTGCACGTCTCGGCGACGACGACGAATATTTGGACGGCCTTGAGATTATACATTGTTAGCTTTTGTCGCCCTGCGCGCGCCCCGGGGCTGCCCCGTCAGCGCGATGCAGCCAATGATCGTCCCGCAGCGAAGCCGCGTCAACGCTTTGTTCGTGCTTACGAGAGCGCGCGGCGAAAGGCGTCGAGCGAATCGCGCTCGAACCGCTGCGCGACGCCCGACGCCGCGATCAGCGTGAAGCCGTGATAGGCTCCGGGATAGACGTGCAGTTCGGTCGGTACGCCCGACTGCATCAGCGTCTGCGCGAAGCGGATATCCTCGTCCACGAACAAGTCGATCGATCCGGTGGCGACGAAGGTTGGCGGCAGGCCGACCAGATTTGTTGCGCGGGCCGGCGCGGCATAGACCGGCACCGGATCGATCCCCCCAAGATAGCTCGACCAACCGAAGCGATTGGCGGCGATTGGCCAGACATACTGGCCAGCGAACGGCTGCGGCCCGGTGCGATCGTCGAGCATGGGATAGACCAGCGACATGAACGCGATGCCCGGCCCGCCGCGGTCGCGCGCGAACAACGCGAGTCCCGCAGCCAAGCCTCCGCCCGCGCTGACTCCGCGCACTGCAATGCGCGTGCAGTCGATCGCGAGACGATCCGCGTGCTTGTGCAGCCAGCACAGCGAGGCAAACGCGTCTTCGAGCGCCCCAGGGAAACGCGTTTCCGGCGACAGACGATAATCGATCGACAAGATCACGGCGTCGAGCGCCAGTGCAAGGCTGCGCATCGACGCATCCTCGCGCTCTGCAGTTCCCGCCACAAAGCCGCCGCCATGGATGTTGAGGATCGCAGCGTGCGGCCCTGGTGTCGCCGGACGGTGAAGCAAACCCGTTACATCGGGGGCGCCATCGCCGCCGGGTAGCGAGACGGGCTCGACGCTCAGACCGACGGGTGGGTCGAGCGGAGGAGTCGTGGCAAGCAGGCTGCGGACTTTCACCAAGCTATCCAGCGACAGGCTGCCGAGATCGGGCAGCACCGCGAGTGCGGCGCGCAGGTCCGGATCGACCAAGTGTTCGTAATCGGGCGTAGTCATCGATTGGTCGGCAGGGCGTATGCCACGACTGCATCGCCGAGCGGCGAGCGGGAAAGGGCATGGCCGCCGGCCGCGATCAGGACAAACTGGCGACCGCTTTTGGGCGAGATATAAGTCATCGGATTGGCCTGGCCGCCAGCCGGGAGCCGGGATTGCCACAAGAGTTTGCCAGTGTTCGTTTCGAATGCGCGGAAAGTGGTATCCTGGGTCGCGCCAATGAAGGTTAGCCCGCTCGCGGTAGTCATTGATCCTCCGAAATTGGGCATTCCCATCGGGAGCGGCAATCCCGTCGGGAGATTCCACGGCCCCGTGTCGCGCGCCATGCCGAAAGGCCGCGACCACAATAATTTGCGGGTGGTCAGGTCGACGGCGTGCAGCGTGCCGTAAGGCGGCTTGTTGCAGGGCACCTCAAGCGGTGAAACGAGCCCGGTCAGCAGCGCGCCGAAGGGCGTTCCGGCCTGCGGCTGCGGCACTGCAAAATCATGCGCGTAAGCTTTGCGATTAGCCAGGATACGGTCGGTTTCGGCGCGCGGGAC
>JANOOJ010000257.1:0-4732 GCA_031421295.1 Novosphingobium sp. | reverse complement strand
GATTCTCGCCAAGATCGCCGGGCTGTTCACCGCGCGCGGCTACAACATCGACAGCCTGACCGTAGCCGACATCAGCGAAAATCACGCGCTCAGCCGGATCACCATCGTCACCCACGGTCCGCCCGCGGTGATCGACCAGATTCGCGCGCAGCTCGAACGGCTGGTGCCGGTCCACAAGGTCGTCGACCTGACCGAAGTCGGCCCCTACGTCGAGCGCGAGCTGGCGCTGGTAAAGGTTTCGGGCAAAGGCGAGCACCGGGTCGAGGCGCTGCGCCTGGCCGAAGTGTTCCGCGCCCGCCCGGTCGATACCACCACCGAAAGCTTCATCTTCGAGCTGACCGGCGCGCCCGCCAAGATCGACAGTTTCATTGCGCTGATGCGCGAGCTTGGGCTGGTCGAGGTTGGCCGCACCGGGATCGTCGGAATGATGCGCGGGGCCGAGGGGACATGACCAAAGACCCTGATCATGATTTGCGCAACATGGATGCATCCGCGCTTGTCGCGGAGGTTAAACGATTGCGCGTGGGCATCCGGAAGCATCGCGACAGTTCTGGCCACCAACTGTGCTGGCACCACCCACAGCTGTGGGGCTTGCTGCCCGAGAATATTCCACCACAGATAGCTGTGCCCGAATGGCCGCAGTTTTTCAGGGGATGCGTCAAATATCGTGAGGCTCTCGACCGCGAATTGCCCGATGCCCCTCGCATCAATCAAGAATTTGGAGAACTCACGTGAAGGTTTACTACGACGCCGACGCCGACCTGAATTTGGTCACCGGCAAGAAGATCGCGATCGTCGGCTATGGCAGCCAGGGCCACGCGCATGCGCAAAACCTGCGCGACAGCGGGATCAAGGATATCGCCATCGCGTTGCGGGCCGGTTCGGCGACCGCCAAGAAGGCCGAAGCAGTCGGCTTTCAGGTGCTGTCCAACAAGGATGCCGCCGCATGGGCCGACATCTTGATGATTCTCGCCCCCGACGAGCACCAGGCGGCGATCTGGGAAGACGATCTCAAGGGCAATATGAAGCCCGGCGCGGCGCTCGCCTTCGCGCATGGTCTGAACATCCACTTCGGGCTGATCGAAGCGCCTGCCGACATCGACATCATCATGATCGCCCCCAAGGGCCCGGGCCACACCGTGCGCAGCGAGTACGTCAAAGGCGGCGGCGTACCGTGCCTGATCGCGGTCCACCAGGACGCTACCGGCAACGCGCATGACGTGGCGCTCGCCTATGCCAGCGGGGTCGGCGGCGGGCGCTCGGGGATCATCGAAACCAACTTCAAGGAAGAATGCGAAACCGATTTGTTCGGCGAGCAGGCGGTGCTGTGCGGCGGGATCACCCATCTGATCCAGGCCGGGTTCGAGGTGCTGGTCGAGGCGGGTTATGCGCCCGAAATGGCCTATTTCGAGTGCCTCCACGAAACCAAGCTGATCGTCGATCTGCTCTATGAAGGCGGCATCGCCAACATGCGCTATTCGATCAGCAACACCGCCGAATATGGCGACATCACCACGGGTCCCAGGATCATCACCGCCGAGACCAAGGCCGAGATGAAGCGGGTGCTGGCCGACATCCAGTCGGGCCGGTTCGTCAAAAACTTCGTGCTCGACAACCGCGCCGGCCAGCCGGAACTCAAGGCCGCGCGCAAGGCCGCCGAGGCGCATCCGATCGAAAAAACCGGCGCCCAGCTGCGCGCGATGATGCCGTGGATCGGGGCCAACAAGCTGGTCGATCAGGCGAAGAACTAAGCCTCGGCGGGTGCTTCGACAGGCTCAGCATGAGCGAACGTTATTCTGACACCCGCGCAGCCTGAGCCTGTCGAAGCCTGTCCTGAGCTACGCCGAAGGGGCCGCGCGCTGCCCTCGCGCCGGGAACCGCACCGGGCCGGAGAGGTTGCTGCTGATGAGTCCACCATCGGGAGCCGACGCCGTGCGCCACCTTGCCTTGTTCGCAGCCGTTGCCATGCTCGCCCTGACAGGCTGCGACAAAGCGCAGACCCCGACCCTTTCCGACGCAGTTGAGGCGGGATTGCCGCCCGAGACCATCACGCCCTCCAGCCCGGCGGCGAGCGAAACTCCAGCACCGTCACGCGTCGAACCATCGACACCGGCGATGTCGCGTCCCGTCGCAGCCGAAACCGGAGACGAGTGCGGCGCCGGCCAGCTGGCCGATCTGATCGGCAAGTCCGCCAGCCCGGCAGTGCGCGCGAGGATTGCCGCAACAGCAGGTTCCGGACGCGCGCGCATCTACACCACCGGCGATGCGCTGACGATGGACTACAGCCCGCAGCGGCTCAATGTCGAACTCGACCAGGCAGGCCGGATCGCCAAAATAAGCTGCGGCTGACCTAAGTCAGCGCGGAATAGATCAGCGTCTTGAGCTCGCGCCGGATCGGGTAGACGTTCGAGGGTGACATCTGCGTCATGAAGACCATCGAAATCTGCTCGACCGGATCGACGAAGAACGCGGTCGGGAACATCCCGCCCCAGTAGAATTCACCGACCGAGCCCGGGATCATCGAGCGCGCCACATCGATGTTGATCGCGAAGCCCAGCCCGAACCCGGTTCCCGCGTTGGCCGCCTCGCTGAACAGCGACTTCGACATCGCGGCAAGGTCCGACCCCCCGGGCAGGTGATTCATCGTCATCAGATCGAGCGTCTTGCGCCCGACGATCCGCGCGCCGTCAAGCTCACCGCCATTCAGCAGCATGGTGCAGAAGCGGTGATAGTCGAGCGCGGTGGAAACCAGTCCGCCGCCGCCCGAAACCTGCTTTGGCATCCGGCTCCACGCGCTTTCCGTGGCCCGATCATACATGATGCGGCCCTTGCCTGCGACGAAAGTGTAGCAGTCGGTCAGCCGGTCGGTCTTGCTCTTCGGCACCGCGAAGAACGTGTCTTCCATCTTGAGCGGGGCAAATATCCGGTCGCGGAAGAAGTCGGGGAGCGACTGGCCCGAGACGCGCTGAACCACCGCGCCCAGCACGTCGGTCGAGACCGAATAATTCCACGCCTCCCCGGGTGAAAATTCGAGGGGAATCTGGCCGAGTGCGGCGACGAAACCATCGAGATCGAGGCCATCGTGCCAGCGCTCCAGCCTTTGCTCGCGGTAGGCTGCATCGATGTTGGTGCGGTTCTGGAAGCCATAGGTCAGCCCCGACGTGTGCCGCAGCAGATCGACCATCCGCATCGGCTGCGCGGTCGGTTTGGTCTGGAACGGCACCCCGCCCCCACCGCCGTTATAAACGCCCAGGCCCTTGAATTCGGGCAGGACGTGGTGGACCGGCGTATCGACCGCAACCTTGCCCTCTTCGACCAGCATCATGAAAGCGATCGAGGTGACCGGCTTGGTCATGCTGGCGATGCGGAACAGCGACCCTTCGTCGATCGGCTTGCCGCCCTCGCGCGCGGCACCTTGCGAGGAGAAATGCGCGATCTCACCGCCCTGCGCGACCAGGATCTGGGTGTTGGGCAATTTGCCAGAATCGATATAATTGTCCTTCAGGAAGGCGTCGATCCGCGCGAGGCGCTGCGCGTCGAAGCGGCCCGAAGTCCGCGTTGTTCCCGTCATGCCGATTATCATCCTGCTCGCTGCATCAATGGTGTTGCTCTTGCCGTGCGGGCGGCAACAAAGCAACTTCCCCAGACCATCGCGCGCAATAACCGCGCTGGTTGCCCTCTTTACAACCCGTGCCCCAGCCACCATAGCCAGCCCATGATCCGCAAGCTTGGCCTTACCCTGCGACTTATCCGCCCTCGGGCGTGAGCTGACGCGCCTCCCTTGGGCTGCGCGCGCTGCCCCGGGGGAACGCCGCCAGACCATCGCAGACACCAGCTTTCGAGACCCAGCCATGTCCATGCTCAAATCCCCATCGGCCAAATATCGGCCCTTCCCGACCATCGCGCTGCCGGATCGGCAGTGGCCCGGCCGGGTCATCGACACCGCACCGCGCTGGCTTTCCACCGATCTGCGCGACGGCAACCAGGCGCTGATCGATCCGATGGGCGCGGAAAAGAAGACGCGGTTCTTCGACCTGTTGCTCAAGGTCGGGGTCAAGGAGATCGAGGTCGGCTTCCCGGCCTCGGGCGCGACCGATTTCGACTATATCTCGCAGCTGGTGCGTTCGGGCCGGGTGCCGCAGGACGTTACCGTGCAGGTGCTGACCCAGTCGCGCCGCGATTTGATCGAGACCACTTTCGCCAGCCTCGAAGGTAGCCACCGCGCGATCGTCCACCTCTACAATGCGGTTTCGCCCGCGTGGCGCCGGATCGTCTTCGGGATGAGCCAGGCCGAGGTGAAGCAGATCGCCATCGACGGTGCCAAAGTGATGCGCGATCAGGCCGCCAAATATCCCGGCACCGAGTGGCACTTCGAATATAGCCCCGAGACCTTCTCGACCGCCGAGGTCGAATTTTCGGTCGAGGTTTGCGCAGCGGTGATGGAGGTGCTTGGACCTACCCCCGACCATCCGATCATCTTCAACCTGCCCGCGACGGTCGAATGCGCCACGCCCAACATCTATGCCGATCAGATCGAGCTGTTCGGGCGGCTGATCCCCCAGCGCGATGCGGTGGTAATCTCGCTCCACACCCACAACGATCGCGGCACCGGCATCGCCGCGTGCGAGCTTGGGCTGATGGCCGGGGCAGACCGCGTGGAGGGCTGCCTGTTCGGCAATGGCGAGCGCACGGGGAACTGCGATCTCGTCACAGTCGCGCTCAATATGTACAC
>JANOOJ010000256.1:0-11052 GCA_031421295.1 Novosphingobium sp. | reverse complement strand
GAGCAAATCCTCCTCCCCGGCGGGGAGGGGCCAAGCGGCTCAAGGTAGAACGAAAGACTCTGCCGCCTCGGCATAAAGTCGCGCTAGGCCCGGCGCGACTTAACGCAAAGTTTACCATGTTGCGCCAAAACAGCACCGAGGCGGTCACATCGGCCGCTCAGGCGAATGGGGCGGGGAAACCCACATGGATAATCTGCGCGGCAATTTCTACGATCACGGCGGAGCCGATCAGGTGTCCGACTATGATTCGGGCGAGGACGAACTGGGCCGCGAGGCCCCGCCCTCACCGATCGGCCAGGACGAGCGCCGGATGCAGGTGCGCGCTTACAACCACTGGGCGAGCCTGCTCGACGAACGCAATTTTCCCTCGATCGAAGATCTGCACCCCGATCAGCTGCCCGATTTCGGCCCGCACAGCGTGCTGCTCGATTTCACCAATGGGATCGACAATCCCTCGATCCAGTACCTCGGCGACAAGCTGGCCGAGGAATGCGGCGCGACCGGCCCGCTCGGCAAGCTCGACGATGTCCCCAGCCGCTCGCTGCTGTCGCGGATTACCGACCACTACATGCAGATTCTCGCCAATCAGGCGCCGATCGGTTTCGAGGCCGAATTCGTCAACCAGCGCGAGCATACGATCCTTTATCGCGGCATCCTGCTGCCCTTTTCGAGCGACGATGAGTCGATCGATTTCATCTATGGGGTGATCAACTGGAAGGAAATCGCCGACCAGCAGACCACCGACGAACTGCTGCTGGAAATCGACCAGGCGCTCGAAGGCCATGTCGGCCCCGCAGTGCTGCCGGTCGAACCGCTGACCGAATGGGCCGATGGTCCGGTCGACGAACATGACGGCGATGTGGCCGACGTGCTCGATCTGACCGCTCCGCTCGACCCTGCGGGGGATGTGCTGACCTGGCCGGAACCGGCGTTTGGGGTCGACGATCCGGTTTACGAGGCCGTCGCGCCGGTCGCCGCGACCGAACTTGCCGATGCCGATATGGCGCTGGCCGACTGGCTTGCTTCGGCCCGCGAACTGGCGCAGGCCGCGCAAGGCTCCGAAGACCGCACCCGCAATGCGCTTTATGCCGCAATCGGCCGGGCTTACGACTTTTCGCTCGCGGCGGTTTCCGCGCCGGAAGAATTCGACGAGCTGGTCCAGGAGTCGGGTCTGACCGTGCAGGACCGTGCGCCGATGACCCCGGTGGTCAAGCTGGTGTTCGGGGCCGATTACGACAAGACGCGCCTGACCGAATATGCCTCGGCGCTGGGCCACGCCCATCGCCTCGGGCTGGACCGGGGTACGCTGGCGGGCTTCCTGGCCACCGCGCCGGGCGGGCTCAAGGGTGTGGTGGGGGCCGAACGCCGTCTCAAGCGCGAGGAAACCGGCAAGCCTGCCGACGTCCGCGAGACTCCGCGCGAAGCGCTGGCGCGCAAGCTGCGCCAACTCGATCACCAGCCGCTGGAGGATGTGGCAAGCGAAGGCAGCGAATTCACTTTGCTGGTCGCACGCCGTCTGACCTCGGGCGAAGTGGTGCTGCTGGGCGAAGTGGGTGACGATGTCGCGCTGCTCGAACGCGCCGCACGGCGCCTGCTGGAGCAAAAACCCGAATAAATCCTCCTGGACGGGGGAAGCAGGGCGTCATGCTGCAAGGCATGGCGCCCTTTGCTTTTGCCCGGTAGAAGCGCGCGATGACGGGGATGAAACGCAGGCGGCTTGGCCGGATGAGCTGGACTTTGATCGCGCTGCTGGTTGCGGCGCTCGTGTTCGGCGGTCTGCTATGGCGGGCGATCGTGACCGATCCGGCGGGCACGCTCGACAGCGTCGACGCCCGATTTTTCCGGGGTCGTGCCGCGACACTGGTGGAAAAGGCCCGGTACGGCAGCGATCCGGCGCAGAAGCTGGCGATTTACGTGCCGCAGGGCCAGGCACCCGCAAGCGGGTTTCCGCTCGTGGTGTTCTTCCACGGCGGCGGCTGGCACAGCGGCGATCCCTATGCCTACGGCTGGATCGCGCGGGCGTTGGCCGAACAGGGCTATGCCAGCGCGCTGGTCGGCTATCGGCTGGGCAAGGGCGGCCGCTTTCCCGTCATGCTGGAGGACAGCGCGGCAGGCACCCGCTTTGCGCTTGCCGAAGCCCCGAAGCATGGCATCGACCCGGCGCGGATCGTGCTGATGGGCCATTCGGCCGGAGCCTATAACGCGACGATGCTGAGCCTCGACCGCCAGTGGCTCGGGCGCGAAGGGGTGCCCGAAGGCATCGTCACAGGGGCAATCATCCTCGCCGGTCCGGCAGACTTTTATCCGTTCGCGAAGCAAAGCTCGATAAATGCAATGGGCCACTGGCCCCGCCCTCAGGATACCCAGCCGGTCAACTTTGTGCGCGCCGATGCGCCGCCGCTGCTGCTCATTCACGGCACCAAGGACACCGTGGTGCGCCCGCGCAACGCGCGAATTCTCGCCAAGCGACTGACCGAGGCCGGCGCGCCGACCACAGCTGTCCTGATGAAGGGGATGAGCCACGACGATCTGGTCCTGAAGCTCGCCCGCCCATTCGACCGCGATGCGCGGGTCAAAACCGCGGTGCTCGATTTCCTTGCCCGCAATGCTCCTGCTACCCCTTCAGCGGCGGTTCAGGCCGCAGCGCAATAGGCAGGACCATGCCTTCCCTGCTTGTCCGGATCATCGCGGCCTGTGCCGCACTCGCCCTCACCGTCCAGCCGGTGGCGGCGCAATCGATCCTGCGCGATGCGGAGACCGAAGCGCTGCTGCGCGATATGGCCGCCCCGATCGTAACCGCGGCGGGGCTCAATCCCACCAGCGTCGACATCGTGCTGGTCAACGATCCGTCGATCAACGCTTTCGTCGTCGGCGGTCAGGCGGTCTATCTCCACAGCGGGCTACTCAACGAAGCGGGCAGCGCCAATGAAGTGCAAGGTGTGATCGCGCATGAGATGGGCCACGTCATCGGCGGCCATGCGCTGGGCAACCCCGATGCGATGAAGGCTTCGACCGGGATCAGTATCCTCTCGCTATTGCTCGGCGCGGCGGCGGCGGTGGCCGGTGCAGGCGATGCAGCAATGGGGATCATCATGGCGGGCCAGCAGGCCTCGCTCGGCAAGTATCTCGCGTTCAGCCGCTCGCAGGAAGCCAGTGCCGACGCCGCCGGGGCGTCGTATCTCTCGAAGTCGGGGATCTCGGGGCGCGGCTCGATCGATTTCTTCAAGCGGCTTGAAAACCTCGAATACCGCCACGGCTACAAGCGCAATGCCGATAGCGAGTTCTATTCGACGCACCCGATAACCGGCGAACGGATCGCCACTTTGCAGGACACCTACGAAGCCGACCCGTCGTGGAAGAAGGCCAACGACCCGGTGCTCGAGGCGCGGTTCCAGCGCGCCAAGGCCAAGCTGTTCGGCTATCTGGCCGAGCCGCAGACCACCCTGCAGGTCTATCCGCTGACCATGACCAGCGTGCCTGCGCGCTATGCCCGCGCCTATGCCTGGCACAAGGAGGCGTTCCTCGACAAGTCGATGGGCGAGGTCGACGCGCTGCTGGCCGCTGCGCCGACCGACCCTTATTTCCTCGAGCTCAAGGGTCAGGTCCTGCTCGAAGCCGGCAAGCCCGCCGATGCGCTCGCCCCGCTGCGCCGCGCGACCGAGCTGTCGGGCAACCAGCCACTGATCGCCACGACTTTCGGCCACGCGCTGATCGCGACCGAGGACAAGGCCAATTTCATCGAGGCCGAGCGGGTGCTCAAGAACGCCGTCGCGCGCGACCGCGAGAATCCCTTCGCCTGGTACCAGCTGGGGGTGGTCTATGCCGCCAATGGCGACCTCGCCCGGGCCAAGCTCGCCAGCGCCGAGCAGCAAGTGATGAGCCGCCGGATGCCCGAGGCGCTGCGCAGCGCCGAAGCCGCAGAAGCCGAGCTGCCGACCGGCTCGCCCGACTGGTTGCGCGCGCAGGATATCGCGCTGCAAGCCCGCGCCGAGATTGAACGGACGCGAAAACGGCGGTAACACGCGGGCATGAGCGAAAAATCGAAAAGCCTGCGTAGTTTCGGCTTTGCCGCCCTCGGCCTCATGCTGATGCTGCTGGGCGGGGTCGCGGGCTGGGCGTGGGAATCGCGCTCGGCGGTCACGGTCGCCCCGGTCGGCTCGGCCCAGCGCGCCGAGCTTGAGCAGACGATCCGCGATTACATCCTCGACCACCCCGAGATACTCCCCGAAGCGATGGACCGGCTGCGGCTGCGCGAATCGCGCAAGCAGCTCGCGGGCGTCGCAAACCTGGTCGAAGCGCCGTTCCTCGGGGCGGTGCTGGGCAATCCGCAGGGCAAGATCACGCTGGTCGAGTTCACCGATTTTGGCTGTACCTACTGCCGCCGCAGCGTCGCCGATGTCGAGGCCGTGATCGCCGCCAATCCCGATCTGCGGGTGGTGGTGCGCGAACTGCCGATCCTCTCGCCCGCCAGCCGTGATGCCGCGCGGATGGCGCTCGCGGCGGCCGAGCAGGGCCGCTACGCCGCATTCCACGCCGCGATGTGGCAGGCCGGGCAGCCCGATACGCAGAGCATCGCCGCCGCCGCGCGCGCCGCCGGGCTCGATATGGCGCGCGCCGGACGGGTAATCGCCAGCCCGGGAATCGATGCCGAAATCGCCCGCAATCTCGATCTCGCCCGCCAGCTCGGTTTCAATGGCACGCCCAGCTGGGTGATCGGCGACCAGATCATGAGCGGCGCGGTGGGCGCGGAACAATTGGCCAAGGCCGTAGCGGCGGCGCGCGGCTGATTCGCGTGCTGCGCCTTGCTGCTGCCGTTGTGCTGGGACTTGCCGCGCTGCCGGTTCAGGCCGCCAGCCCGGACGAACTGCGCAAGGATCTGCTCGGGCTGCAACGCGACGATACGCGGTTGCAATCGATCGCGTGGCGGATTGCCCGGAGCAACGCCAGCCTGTGCCCCGATCCGCATCCCGCTGCCGGACTGCTGGTGCTGGACGCGCGCAGCTTCAAGGATCCCGCCGCAGTCCGCACCGCGCTGGGGCTGGCGGGCGAGCTGGCGATCGGTGCGATTGCACGCGGATCGCCAGCCGATCTGGGCGGGGTCAAAGCCGGGGACGAGCTGCTGGCCATCGAGGGCATCGATCTGGCCGCATTGCCCGATGTCCCGCCCAACAGCTTTGCGCGCCAGGTTGCGCTGACCAGCCGGATCGACGCGCAACTGGCCGGGCAGGGCGAACTCGCACTGACGCTGCGGACACCCGGCAGCGCGCAGACCCGCCAGGTCGCGCTCAAGGGCGAGCCGGTCTGTCGCAGTACCTTCGAATTGCTCACCGGCGGGGATCGGGCCGCCGCCGACGGCCAGCGCGTGGTCATCAGCCGCCGGTTCCTGGCGGGAGCCCCCAGCGACGACGAGGCGGCCTTCGTGATCGGGCACGAGTTGGCGCATAATATCCTGCGCCACCGCGCGCTGCTCGACAAGCTGGGCCGCACTCCCGAAAACTATCGCCAGACCGAGCGCGCGGCGGACCGGCTGGGGCTGTGGCTGATGGCCAATGCCGGATACGATACCGCGACCGCCGCCACATTCATGCAGCGCTGGGCCAAGCGGCGCGGGCCGATCCTGTTCCCCGAATCGACCCACGACGGGTGGAAGACCCGCCAGCGCACCATCGCCGCCGAACTCGCCACCCTCGCCGCAATCCCCGCCAAAGGCGAGGTCCCCGCGCGCGACTGGCGCCCCTACTTTCCTCGCTAAAGATCCTTGGCTGATGCGCCCATGACATCCGTCATGGGCTTGCGGCCCCAGCCCGCTCCCCGCGTTCGGGATTAGGAAGGTTTCCGGGGGAAGGCTTCCCCCGGGCGGCGGCCACCCATAGGGTCACCCTAGGTTCTGGGTGGCCGGGCGGGGGAGCGGGCCGGTGCCGCTTCCACGTCAGTGGAAAACGCTCTAAGGCCTGCCGTCATGGCCGTGCTGCCCTTTCGACCGACCCCGTTCTTCGCCAACAAGAACCAGGCCTTCTGGCGGCTTCAGGCCGCCGGTTGGGGCGGGGCGATGCTGCTGCGCGCGATGTCGAGCCTCGCCAATGCGCAACCGCTGTCGTTTCTCGTGCTGGTGCTGATCGCCAGCGTCACCGGCTTTTCGATCTCGCTGATCCTCGCGGTGTTTTACCGCCAGCTGATCAATCGCCGCCCGCTCGTCACTTGGGGGGTGACCGCGCTGCTGCTGCCATTCGCGGTCGGGCTTTATGCCTTTATCGACAGCTGGGTGGTCGGACTCTACCGGCCCGAGAGCGAGACCAGTTTCGCACAGCTGTTCATCGGGGTTTTCTATTATGACGCGACGCTGCTGGGGGCGTGGACCGCGCTGTATTACGCGGTCAACTTTTTCCTCCAGGTCGAAGAGCAGAACGACCAGCTGATCCGGCTGGAAAACCAGGCGACGAGCGCGCAGCTGGCGATGCTGCGCTACCAGCTCAATCCGCATTTCCTGTTCAACACGCTCAATTCGATTTCGACGCTGGTGCTGCTCAAGCAGACCGAACCCGCCAATGCGATGCTCAGCCGCTTGTCCGCGTTCCTGCGCTACACGCTGATCAACGAGCCTGCGGGACGGGTGACCGTGGCGCAGGAGGTCGAGACGCTGAAGCTCTACCTCGACATCGAACGGATGCGCTTCGAGGAGCGGCTGCGCACGACCTTCACGATCGATCCGGTGACGCAGGCAGCATTGCTCCCCTCGCTCCTGCTCCAGCCTCTGGTTGAAAACGCGATCAAATATGCGGTCGGCCCGCAGGAAAGCGGGGCCGAGATCACTATCGCCACGCAACTCGTCGGCCAGAACCTTCGCATCACCGTCTCCGATACCGGACCGGGATTGCAAACCGCGGCCAGTGACAACAGATTGAGCGGCGTGACATTCGATGGCGGGGAGCCGGTCTCGACCGGCGTCGGTCTGGCCAACATCCGCGATCGGCTGGCCCAAGCCTATGGCGACGAACACCGGTTCGAAACCTTCGACCCGCCCGAGGGGGGATTTGCCGTATTGATCGAATTACCGTTCGAGCGCCGCGAAGCAGCGGTGCCCGTTGAGGCCCGGACTCCGGCTCTGGCCTGACGAGGGCGTAAGCGCTATCGTGAAAGCTGGGCTGGGGGCAGCCGATGTTTGGATGCACCACCGCTGCAATGACGCGGCAACCAGGACCTGATCTATGACTATCCGCACGATTCTCGTCGATGACGAAAAGCTGGCCATCCAGGGGCTTCAGCACCGGCTCGAGAAATTCCCCGACGTCGAGATCATCGACACCTGCGCCAACGGGCGCGAGGCGATCCGCAAGATCAAGACCGAAAAGCCCGACCTCGTCTTCCTCGACATCCAGATGCCCGGGTTCGACGGGTTCAGCGTGGTCAAAGGGGTAATGGAGATCGAGCCGCCGTTGTTCGTCTTCGTCACCGCTTATCAGGAACACGCGGTCCGCGCGTTCGAGGCCAATGCGGTCAATTATCTGCTCAAGCCGGTCGATGAGGACAAGCTGGCCGACACACTCGACCGGGTTCGCACCCGGCTGGCCGAAAAGCGCTCGGTCGAAGAGGCTGAAAAGCTCAAGACCGTGCTCGCCGAAGTCGCACCCGATGCGATGGAGGCGATGCCCGACGAGGGCGAACCGGCGAACCGCTACGAAAAGCTCATCAACATCAAGGATCGCGGCCAGATCTTCCGCGTCGATGTCGATTCGATCGAACGGATCGAGGCGGCCGGCGATTACATGTGCATCTATACTGCCGACAATTCGCTGATCCTGCGCGAGACAATGAAAGACCTCGAGCGCCGCCTCGACCCGCGCGTGTTCCAGCGGGTCCACCGCTCGTGGATCGTCAATCTCAACAATGTCCGCCAGGTCAAGCCGCATACCAATGGCGAATGCTTCCTGGTGCTGGAATCGGGTGCAGATGTGAAGGTTTCTCGAAGCTACCGCGATGTTGTGGCAAGGTTCGTGCATTGAGCGCAATCGAGGGATTGCAGGGTTCACACGAAGACACGAAGATGTTGCGCTTGCGGCAAAGCCGCTTTCCCCAAAATGGTTGAACCGGGCGGCAAGCTCGGACAGATTGATCAGGCCTGCGGCCAGAAGGGACATCTTCGTGTCTTCCTGTGAACCAATCCAAGCGCGAACCCTGGTGGTAAAGCGGCCATGACGCAGTTCGCTCTCCCCGGTTTCGACCTCGCGGCCTTCGTCCGCGCTACGCTGGATGAGGATTTGGGCGTGGGCCTGCCGGGCGGTGGGCATGACGTCACCAGCGAAAGCGTGATTCCTGCCGACGCGCGCTTTGCCGGGGTGATGGATACCCGCGACGCGATTACCGTTGCGGGATTGCCGATAGCAGCGGCGTTCTTCCGCGCGCTCGATCCAGGAATCGAGATCGCCATCCTCGCCGAGGAAGGCGCGCAGCTCCCCGCCGGGTCCGACCTGATGCGGCTGTCGGGCAATGCCCGGGCGATGCTGACGGCCGAGCGCAGCGCGCTCAACACCGTCCAGCATCTCTCGGGGATTGCGACGCTAACCCGCGCCTATGTGGACGCTATGGGGGGCGCAAAGGCCGTGCTGCTCGACACCCGCAAGACCATCCCGGGCCTCCGCCATCTCGAGAAATACGCGACCCGGATGGGCGGCGCGCAAAACCACCGGATGGGGCTGTGGGACGCGGCGATGATCAAGGACAACCATGTCGCGGTCGCCGGCGACGTGGGCGAAGCGGTGCGGCGGGCCAAGGCGGCGGGGGTCGCGCGGATCATCTGCGAGGTTGACCGGATCGCCCAGATCGAACCCGCGCTGGCAGCGGGCGCGAACCATTTGCTGCTCGACAATATGAGCGTTGCGCAGCTGGCCGAAGCCGTGGCGCTCGTCGCGGGCCGGGTGCCGTGCGAAGCCTCGGGCGGGGTGCGGCTCGATACGATTCGCGCGATTGCCGCGACGGGAGTCGATTACGTTTCGGTCGGGCGACTCACCCAAAGCGCGCCCGCAGCCGATATCGGGCTGGATTTTACCCCGCTTTAGGCATTTGCGCAGTGCGCGCGGTTAGGCCATCACCACACCAACGCCAAACCCCGGGGGAACCATGCGTCCGACATCCATCATCCGTTTCGATCAAGCCTATCTCTCTGCGGTTGCGGTGGGCTTGCTCAACACCGCCTTGTCGTTCGAGAAGACCAGCGCCGAACTGGCCAGCGATGCTTCGTCGGCGCAGCTTGGATTGGGAACCGGGTTTCTGTTCGCGATGCTCGGCTTCAGTTTCGGGCTGACGCTGCTGCTGTGGTTCCTCGTCTCGCGCCGCGCCAGCAATGTCGCCAAATGGATTCTGGTGGTGTTGACCGCCGCGAGCGTGTTGATGGGGCTGACGAGCCTGGCGAATTTGACGGCATTCGGCGGGCTTGAGCTCGCGCTTATGCTGCTGGGCATCGGACTCCAGCTGGTCGCAGTCTACTTCCTGTTCCGGCGCGACGCGCGCGAATGGTTTGCCAGCAAGGGCCGTGGCGGTGTCGTCGATCCCACCGTTTTTGATTAGGACCCCGATCCTCGCTGCGCTCATCGCGCTGACGCTTCCTGCCAGCGCAGCGGCGCAGGCCTATCAATGCGTGCCGCCCGAGCGGATCGATCCGCCGCGCGCGCCCGAGCAGGACGGCCCGACCCGGCGCAGTGCCATCTCGTGGTACACGCTGGCGGCAAGCTGGTCCCCCGAGTACTGCCGCGGCGAACTGGCCGGGCGGCCGGGCAATGCGATGCAGTGCCGCGGGGCCAACGGGCGGTTCGGCTTCGTGCTCCACGGATTGTGGCCCGAGGCACGCAGCGGCCCCGCCCCGCAATGGTGTTCGCTGACGCCGCGCCCCCGCCCCGAGACGATCCGCAACAATTTATGCATGACTCCGGTGCCGTGGCTGATCGAGCACGAATGGGCCAAGCACGGCAGCTGCATGGCAAAATCGCCCGAAGGCTACTACCGGGTCGCCGGGATCCTGTGGCGCTCGCTGCGCTTCCCCGACACCGATCACCTTTCGCGCGATCCCGATCTGACCGCCGGGGCCCTGCGCCAGGCTTTCGTCGCCGCCAACCCCGGCTGGCGCGCCGATGCAGTCGGTGTGCTGACCAGCCGGACCGGCTGGCTGCGCGAATTGCGCCTGTGCTATTCGCGCCGCTACCGGCCGATGCGCTGCCCGCGCGGCGCGTTCGGCCCACCCGATTCGGCCCCACTCAAAATCTGGCGCGGATTGTAAGGGGTTCACACGAAGCCACGAAGATGTCTCGCCGACCGCAGGTCTTCCCTCACTCGAGACGCAGAGCCCAGGCCGAACCTGCATGAATGTGCGGCGTTGCCGGTAGCGAGACCTCTTCGTGGCTTCGTGTGAACCAAATCCTCAGCGGCGCTCGCGAAAGAAGCCGCGCAGCAGCTTGGCCGATTCGGCCTCGCCCATCCCCGAATAGACCTCGGGCCGGTGCAGGCACTGCGGCTGCTCGAACACCCGCGCACCGTGCTCCACCGCACCGCCCTTGGGATCGGGCGCGGCGTAGTAGAGCCGCGCGATCCGGGCATGGGCGATCGCGCCCGCGCACATCGCGCAAGGCTCGAGCGTGACCCATAGCTCGCAACCCTCGAGCCGGTCCGAACCGAGCACCGCTGCAGCAGCGCGAATCGCCAGGATTTCGGCGTGTGCAGTCGGATCGCTCAGCCCTCGCGGCGCGTTATGTGCGGTAGCGACAACCACGCCGTCCTTGACCACCACCGCCCCGATCGGCACTTCGCCCGCAGCCTCGCCCGCGCGGGCCTGCGCCAACGCCAATGCCATCGGTTCGGGAAGCGGCCAGCGAGTCATCGCACCATCGCTAGACCGCAGGAATGCGCCATGCAACTTGACCTTAGGGGGGCTTCTCGCTATGCGCGCGCCTTCCCCGGAAACGGGTCTGTCATTTTCAAGCGAGTTTAGCCATGTCCCGCATCTGCGAACTGACCGGTAAGGGCCGCCAGGTCGGTAACAACGTCAGCCACGCCAACAACAAGACC
>JANOOJ010000255.1:0-6474 GCA_031421295.1 Novosphingobium sp. | reverse complement strand
GCGCCGCGAGGATGATCGCCATCACCGCCTTGTCGTAGTCGCCCGAAATCGCGAAGCGGATGCCCGTCAGCCCGGCGCAGAGCGCGGCAGCGGTAATCGCATTGGGGACCAGCGCGCGCAGCGTCAGTCCGCCGGGCAAACGTCCGCGCGGCACGGGGTCAGTGTTCGCCCCGCCCGCCCCATCGCTCACTGGCTGACGCCCTCGATCAGCAATTGTTGGCCGAGTTCGGCGAGCACGGTCTCACCGGCGATGACTTTCTGGCCCAGCAGCACGCGCGGCTCGGTCCCTTCGGGCAGATAGACGTCAACCCGGCTGCCGAAGCGGATCAGCCCGACGCGCTGCCCGCAGGCGAGGATATCGCCCGGCTTGACGAACGGCACGATCCGCCGCGCGACCAGCCCGGCTATCTGGGTGAAGCCGATGGCGATGCCGTCGCTGCGCTCGATCAAAATGTGTTGGCGCTCGTTCTCTTCGCTTGCCTTGTCGAGATCGGCGTTGAGGAAGCGCCCGGGAATATAGACCACCCGGCGCACCGTGCCGCCGACCGGGGCGCGGTTGATGTGGACGTCGAACACGCTCATGAAAATCGAGACGCGGGTGACCGGCGCGGTCCCCAGCGCGACGATCCCGCTGCCATCCTCGAGCGACAGCTCGCGCGGCGGCGGAACCTTCTGGATCAGCGTAATCAACCCGTCGGCGGGTGCGACGATCAGCCGGTCGCCCTGCGGCGTCACGCGCTGCGGATCGCGGAAGAAGGCCATGATGCCCAGCACCAGCGCGGCGAGCGGCCAGGCAAGCGTTTCCCACGCGAAGAACGCCGCAGCGAGCGACACCGCTGCTGCGATCAAGGCGAATTTGCGACCTTCGGGGTGGACGCGCGGCCAATTCCAGCTCGCTTCGCCTCGCCCCCGGTTATCTAATATCTGTCCGGGCATCGGCTCCACCTAGGCGCTCGGTCGGGCTAGGACAACCCGGCTTCCCCGATTCAAGTCCTGCGGAGGAATACCGTTCCCGCCGAATATCCCGCGCCGAACGAGCAGATCAGCCCAATATCGCCCGGTGCCAGATCGTCGCTGTGCAGATGGAAAGCGATGATCGATCCGGCGCTCGAAGTATTGCCATAGCTGTCGAGCACCGTCGGGCTCTCGTCCTCGCTGGCCTCATGCCCCAGCACGCGCTGCGCGATCAGCCGGTTCATCCCGGTATTGGCCTGATGCAGCCACATCCGCCGCAGCTTTGCGGGGTCGATCCCGAGCCGCCCGGCTTCCTCGACGATCATGTTGGCGACCATCGGCACCACTTCCTTGAACACTTTGCGGCCCTCCTGGACGAACAGCTTGTCGGCATCGTCGCGGCTTTCAGGGTGGGCGCGGTTGAGGAACCCAAAATTGTTGCGGATGTTGTTGGAGAATACGGTTTTGAGCCGCGTGCCGAGGATCTCCCAGTGGCGCGCCGGGGCCATGTCCTGCGCCTCGACCAGCACGGCGGTCGCGACATCGCCGAAGATGAAATGGCTGTCGCGGTCGCGCCAGTTGAGATGGCCCGAACAGATTTCGGGGCTGACCACCAGCACCGAGCGCGCATTGCCCGCGCGGATATAGTCGGCGGCGGTCTGGATGCCGAACGTCGCGGAGGAACAGGCGACGTTGATGTCGAACCCGAAGCCCTCGATCCCCAGCGCGTCCTGAATCTCGATCGCCATCGCCGGATAGGCGCGCTGCATGTTCGAGGCGGCGCAGAGCACCGCATCGACGTCGCCCGGATCGCGCCCGGCCCTTGCCAGTGCATCGCGCGCCGCCGCCACGCCGATCTCCGCGAGCACCGAGATTTCCTCATCGGGCCGGTCGGCCCAGCGCGGCGCCATGATTTCGGGATCGAGCAGCGGCGCTTTGGACATGACATGCCGCGCCTTGATCCCGCTCGCCTTCTCGATGAATTCGACCGAGCTCGGTTGCAGTTCCGCCACTTCACCCGCCGCGATTCCCGCGGCGTTGGCGGCGTTATGGCGCTCGACATAAATGTTGAAGCTGGCAACCAGCTCTTCGTTGCTGATCGATTCGGGCGGGGTGAACAGCCCGGTGGACGAGATGACGGGGAGCGGATTGGTCATGACGCAGGGTTTAGAACTGTCAGACCATGCCGACAAGCCAGTGCGCCATTGACAGCCGCCCGCGGCTTCGCCAAGAGCGCGCCTTCTCGGTCGGCAGGCCCTTGACTGGGCGGCAATTCGGGGTTTCCCCCTCGCCGGCATGCTGGTGTGGACAGGTGGCCGAGTGGTTAATGGCAGCAGACTGTAAATCTGCCCGCGAGAGCGTACGCTGGTTCGAATCCAGCCCTGTCCACCACCCGCCCTTCTGCCTTGCGGCGATCCCCTGCTTGTTTCCGGCACTACCGGCTGGCAGGGAGCCGGGATGAACCAGGAACTCGAACAATGACCCGCACCGGCGAAGATCGTCCCAAACGCGCCTTGCGCGGCCGCGCCGGGCGGATGCAGGGCGGACGCGGCAGCGGGCGTGCCGGAGCGGGCGCAGTGCGGCTGTGGGGCCGCCACGCGGTCGAGGCCGCGCTCAAGAACCCCGAGCGCCAGCACCGCAAGCTATGGGCGACGCGCGAGGCGATTGCCCTGCTCGATGGCGAACTCCCGGAGAATTTCACGATCGAATACGCCCAGGCCGCCGATCTGGGCCGGCTGGTGGCGCGCGATGCCCCGCATCAGGGGCTGGTGCTGGAATGCGTACCGCTCGAAGATGTGTTCCTCGAAGATGTGCTGACCGGCGATCCCGCGCGGCCGATCGTGGTGCTCGATTCGGTGACCGATCCGCACAATGTCGGCGCAATCCTGCGCTCTGCCGCCGCGTTCAACGCCGGTGCGATCATCACCCAGGATCGCCACGCCCCGCCCGAATCGGGCGTGGTCGCCAAGAGCGCCTCGGGCGCGCTCGAAGTGGTGCCGTGGGTCCGGGTGGTGAACCTCGCCCGCGCGCTCGAGGAAATTGCCGAGGCAGGTTACTGGCGGATCGGCCTGTCCGGCGAAGCCACCGCGACGCTGGCTGAGGCCTTGCCGACCGGGCCGGTCGCGCTGGTGCTTGGCGCCGAGGGCGAAGGGATGCGCCACAACATCACCCAGCACTGCGACGCGCTGGCCAGGCTGCCGATCAGCGCTGCGATCGAAAGCCTGAATGTGTCGAATGCTGCGGCGGTCGCACTTTATGCGGTGGCGACACGGTAGAGTCGTTGTCCGCCTGACCGGCGGAGGCAGCCCGGCCCGCTCCCCCCGGTGCCGCTTTAGCTTTAGAAAAACAGCAAAGCGCCGCGCCTGCCCGGGGGCAAGCGCGGCGCTTTATTGCTTCGGGCCGCGAGGCGTACGGCCCAAGGGTGCGGTCTTAGTTGACGGCGTCCTTGAGGCCCTTGCCGGCCTTGAACTTCGGCTGGGTCGAAGCCTTGATCGTCATCGGCTCGCCGGTGCGCGGGTTGCGGCCGGTGGAGGCCTTGCGCTTGGCGACCGAGAAGGTGCCGAAGCCGACGAGGCGGACTTCGTCGCCGCTCTTCAGCGCGCCGGTGACGGCTTCAAACACGCCTTCGACAGCTTTGGTTGCATCGGTGCGCGTGAGGCCGCTGGATTCGGCAACGGCGCCAATCAGTTCGTTCTTGTTCATTTCGGGAACCCCCTACCTGGTTGGAAACGTAAAACTCGTGAGATCGCCTCTTGAGGTGGGCGGAATTGAGCGACTTTTGCCGGTGCTGTCAAAGCCGAATCGCGCAATTCATGCGAGATTATCCACGTTTTTCCGCCGTTTTCGATGAACCGAGGCTTCCGCAGCGCCCAAATGGGAAAATGCCGCAGCGCAGCGTCCGGAATCACTCCCGAGTCGCTGCGCTGCAGCAATTGCTAATGGGCGGTCGGCGGCTTGGCCGGAACCGCTCCCGCGAGGGCCCCGGGCTGGCTGGCGAGGTCGTCCGCTTCGGTCCATTCGATCGCCACCAGCGGCTCGGTCAGCGCGAGCGCCAGCACCTCGTCGACGTGGCTGACGGGAATGATTTCCAGTCCCTCACGGATGTTCGCGGGGATCTCGGCGAGGTCTTTGCGGTTCTCTTCGGGGATCAGCACGGTCTTGATCCCTCCGCGAAGGGCAGCGAGCAGCTTTTCCTTGAGCCCGCCGATCGCCAGCACCCGCCCGCGCAGGGTAACTTCGCCGGTCATCGCAATATCGGCGCGCACCGGAATCCCGGTGAGGGTCGAGACCATCGCCGTGACCATGCCGACGCCCGCGCTCGGCCCGTCCTTGGGCACCGCGCCTTCGGGCAGATGGATGTGGATGTCTTTGCGATTGAACACGGTCGGGTTGATGCCATAGGCCGGGGCGCGCGCCTTGACGAAGCTGAGAGCCATTTGCACGCCTTCGCTCATCACGTCGCCCAGCTTGCCGGTGGTCCGCGCCACGCCCTTGCCGGGCACCGTCACGCTTTCGATGGTCAGCAATTCGCCGCCGACTTCGGTCCAGGCGAGGCCCGTGACCGCCCCGACCTGATGCTCTTCGTCCGAGACGCCGTGGCGGTATTTGCGCACCCCGGCATAATCGCCGAGGTTCTCGGGCGTGATGGTCACCCCGGTTAGCTTGCCTTCGAGGATCTGGCGCAGCGACTTGCGCGCCAGCCGGGCGATCTCGCGCTCGAGCGTGCGGACCCCCGCCTCGCGGGTATAATAACGGATCAGGTCGCGCAGGCCTTCGTGGGTGAGCGTGAACTCACCCTCTTTCAGCCCATGCGCCTCAAACTGCTTGGCGATCAGATGGCGTTCGGCGATCTCGACCTTCTCGTCCTCGGTGTAGCCCTCCAGCCGGATGATCTCCATCCGGTCCAGCAGCGCCTGCGGCAGGTTGAGGCTGTTGGCGGTGCAGACGAACATCACGTCCGAGAGGTCGTAATCGACCTCCAGATAGTGGTCCTGGAACCTGGAATTCTGTTCGGGATCGAGCACTTCGAGCAGCGCCGAGGCGGGATCGCCGCGGAAATCCTGGCCGAGCTTGTCGATCTCGTCGAGCAGAAACAAGGGATTGCTGGCCCCGGCCTTGCGCAGATTGGTGACGACCTTGCCCGGCAGCGAGCCGATGTAAGTCCGGCGGTGGCCGCGAATCTCGGCCTCGTCGCGCACCCCGCCCAGCGATTGGCGAATGAACTCGCGCCCGGTGGCGCGAGCGATCGACTTGCCGAGGCTGGTCTTGCCGACGCCCGGCGGGCCGACCAGGCACAGGATCGGACCCTTGAGCTTGTTGGTCCGGGCCTGCACCGCGAGATACTCGACGATCCGGTCCTTGACCTTCTCCAGCGCATAGTGATCGTCGTCGAGCACCTGCTGCGCGGCGGCGATGTCTTTCTTGAGCTTGCTCTTCTTGCCCCACGGCAGCCCGAGCAGCACATCGAGGTAATTGCGGATGACGGTCGCCTCGGCGCTCATCGGCTGCATGGTCTTGAGCTTCTTGAGCTCGGCCACCGCCTTGGTGCGGGCTTCCTTGGAGAGCTTGAGCTTGTCGATCTTGCCCTGCAGTTCGGCGATTTCGTTGGCTTCCTCGCCCTCGCCGCCGAGTTCGGACTGGATCGCCTTCAATTGCTCGTTGAGGTAATATTCACGCTGGGTCTTTTCCATCTGGCGCTTGACGCGGCCGCGGATCTTGCGCTCGACCTGGAGCACGCCCAGCTCGCCCTCCATGAAGGAAAACACCATTTCGAGCCGCTTGAGCGGGTCGGCTTCGGTCAGCAGCGTCTGCTTGTCGGAGACCTTGGCGGCAATCTGCGCGGCGACGCCATCGGCCAGCACCCCGGCATCGGCCAGCTCGGCAAAATCGGCCCCGGCGTCCTGCGACAGCTTCTTGTTGAGCTTGGCATATTCGCCGAACTGCTCGACCACCGAGCGCATCATCGCGGCGACTTCATTGCCCGAGGCGGCGATGGGCTCGAAAGTCTCGACCTGCGCAACCAGCATTTCGCCCGCGCTGCCGTTGTCCACCCCCAGGCTCTCCAGCCGCGCGCGCTCCTTGCCTTCGACCAGCACGCGGACGGTGCCGTCGGGCAGCTTGAGCAGTTGGAGCACAGTAGCGATCACCCCGACGTCGTAAAGATCGTCGCCCTCGGGATCGTCGCACCCCGGATCGAGCTGGGCGAGCAGGAAGATGTCCTTGTCCCCGGTCATGGCGGCCTCGAGCGCGGCGACCGATTTGTCGCGGCCGACGAACAGCGGCACGACCATGCCGGGAAACACGACGATGTCGCGCAAGGGAAGGAGCGGGAGCAAGTTCATCTGTTTATCCGTCCATTATAGCGCGGTCGCGCGCTATTCGGGCAACAGCCCGTTCGGACCGGGATATGGGGACGCTGTTTGGACCGCGCAATGGCGGGTGGCCGCAGGGCTGTGGATGGGTGCATTCATGCCAACCTGCATTGATCTACATGTATGAAGCCCCTCCCCGCCGGGGAGG
>JANOOJ010000254.1:0-1719 GCA_031421295.1 Novosphingobium sp. | reverse complement strand
GCCCAGCTTACCATCGGCGCGCCCGCCGAGCGGCGGCAATCTCTGCAATGGCACAGCGCGACGTGATGCGGCTCGCCCAAAACAGCATAACGCACCGCGCCGCACTGGCATCCACCGGTCAGTTCCACAGTCTGTCTCCCTTCGATAAATTTAAATAATCCGCCGACCTTGGTGTGGTCAGCCGACCGCCGCTTCCCACAGCAATAGCGGCCCATCTTCGCGATCGATGCGCTGACCGGTGCACACGAAGCCGTTTCGCTCGAGCACGCGCTGGGATGCCAGATTGGAATCCCCCGTTTCGGCGGCCACCACCGTCAGCCGGGGATCGGTCCGCGCCCAGTCGAGCAGCTCGCCGATGGCCCGACCGGTAGCGCCGCGATTCTGCCGCGACGAAGCCATCCCGTACCCAATCTCGATCCGCTGCGGGACGTAGGGTTTCACCACCGACAGCAGACCGACGATTTCGCCTCCCTCGACGATCAGCCACGCTGCCGGTTCGAACTGCGCGCGGATCGTTTCGGCGAGATCGGCCAGCATGGCCAGCACCGGCGCCGGGGCGACTACGCTGTCGTCGACCAGGCGATACGGTGTGACCGCCCGGCCGGCACGCAGGGCATCGAGAGCGTCTGCGCCGGCCGGGACGATCATTTACAGGATATACTTCGAAAGATCGGTATCGCGGGCCAGTGAGGCCAGCCGGTCGCGGACATAAGCCTGGTCCACCGTCACCGCTTCGCCGGTGCGGTCCTCGGCTTCGAAGCTCAGTTCCTCGAGCAGCTTTTCCATCACCGTCTGGAGCCGCCGCGCGCCGATGTTCTCGACCGCATCGTTGACCTGGCAGGCGATCCGCGCAACCTCGCGTGCGGCTTCGGGGGTGAAATCGAGCGTGACCTGCTCGGTGCCGAGCAGCGCCTTGTATTGCTCGATCAGGTTGGCGCGGGTCTCGCTGAGGATGCGGACGAAGTCGTCCTCGGTCAACGCCTTGAGCTCGACCCGGATCGGCAGGCGGCCCTGCAATTCGGGCAGCATGTCGCTGGGTTTGGCGATGTGGAACGCGCCGCTGGCGATGAACAGCACATGGTCGGTTTTCATCGGCCCGTACTTGGTGGCCACAGTAGTGCCCTCGATCAGCGGGAGCAGATCGCGCTGGACGCCCTCGCGGCTGACCGAGCCGCCGCGCACGTCGCTGACCGCGATCTTGTCGATCTCGTCGATGAACACGATCCCGTTGGTCTCGGCATTGGTCAGCGCGACCCGAGCGACATCGTCCT
This sequence comes from Novosphingobium sp., assembly GCA_031421295.1. GTDB lineage: Bacteria > Pseudomonadota > Alphaproteobacteria > Sphingomonadales > Sphingomonadaceae > Novosphingobium. The sequence continues at coordinate 448 of JANOOJ010000254.1, read as the reverse complement.
GATCCATGCGTTTTTCGGCTTCTTCGTCGACCAGCTTGTCCCACGCCTCGGGGACCTTGAGCTTGCGCCGCTTGAGGGTGTTCTTGCCCATCGCTTTCGACATCATCTCGCCGATATTGATCATGCCCACGCCGCCCATGCCGGGAATGTCCATCGGCATGTTGGGCGCGTCTTCGATCTCGATCTCGACCTCGGTCTCGTTCATCGCGTTTTCGACGATCCGCTGGCGGAAGCTCTCGCGGGTCGCCTCGGAGGCGTTCTCGCCGACCAGCGCCTTGAGCAAGCGGTCCATCGCCGCCTTGGACGCGGCCTCGCGCACCGCTTCGCGGCGGCGCTCCTTCTCGAGCCGGATCGCTTCTTCGACCAGATCGCGCGCGATCTGCTCGACATCGCGGCCGACATAGCCGACCTCGGTGAACTTGGTCGCCTCGACCTTGACGAACGGCGC
>JANOOJ010000253.1:0-8381 GCA_031421295.1 Novosphingobium sp. | reverse complement strand
GTCACATAGAGCGAGCGGGCAATGCCATCGCGCCCCTTGAGCCGCATCTCCCAAAGCTTGCCTTCAAGATGCTTCACATAGGGTTCACGCATTCGTTCCAGGCCATTTGAACGGATCATTCCCGCGATACGTTCAAAACTTGCACGCGCCTCGTCGGGCAAAACATCCACCTCGGCGTTTGCTTTTTCATCAAGATATTCGACCGTCCACATGCTCTGATATACCGTTTTTGATATTATCTGCAAGCAGAATCGCTCCACAACACCCTAAACCAGCCCGGCAAGCTCCAGCGCCGCAACGACCGCCGCCCGCGCCTCGGCGTTGCATTGGACCAGCGGCAGGCGCAGCTCTTCGGTCGACCAGTCGTGGACCCGGCTCAGCGCATATTTGACCGGGCCGGGCGAGGCATCGTCGAACATCGCGTAATGGAGCGGATAGAGCCGGTCGTTGAGCTCGCGCGCCAGTTCGAGGTTGTTGGCGGCACAGGCGGCCTGGAAATCCGCGCACAGCCGGGGCGCGACGTTGGCGGTGACCGAGATGCAGCCGACCCCGCCTGCCGCGTTGAACGGCAGCGCCAGCTCGTCGTCGCCGCACAGCATGCAGAAGTCCTTGCCGATCCCCATGCGGTGGTCGGTCACCCGGCTGAGATCGCCGCTGGCATCCTTGATCGCGACGATCTTGGTCGGGAACCGCTTGACCAGTTCGATCACCGTCTCGGGCTTGAGATCAGTCACGGTGCGCCCCGGCACGTTGTAGAGCACGATCGGCAGCTCGCTGTGTTCGGCGAGGAAGCTGAAATGCGCGATCAGCCCTTCCTGGCTGGGCCGGTTGTAATAGGGCGCGACGCAGAGCGCGGCGGCAGCCCCGCTCTTGCGGCTGAAATTCATGTGCAGCCGCGCGTTCATCGTATCGTTGCTGCCGCAGCCCGCGATCACCGGCACGCGGCCTGCCGCCTGTTCGATGCAGACCTCGATCACCCGGTGATGCTCGGCGTTGCTGAGCGTCGAGGCTTCCCCGGTGGTGCCGCAGGGGACCAGCGCGGCCGAGCCGTTCTCGATCTGCCAGTCGACCAGCTTCCGGAACGCCTTCTCATCGAAGGCCCCATCGCGGAACGGGGTGACAAGCGCCGGAATCGAGCCGGAAAACATGGACATTTCCTTCCAGATTGCCGACAACCGGCAGGCCGGACCTCCGGCGATCTCATTCAGCGTCTGATAAGGAGCCTTTGGCGAAAATGTCCAGCATGGTCCGATTGCTCTCCTCCACGCTGCTGCTTTCGCTGTCGCTCATCGCCGCTCCCGCCGTTGCCCAACCCGTCGTTCAGGGTGCGACGCAGGCCGGAGCCGAGTGGGATCTGGCGCGCGCGCGCAACGCGTCCCGTTACGATCCGGCGATGGCGCAGGCGATTTCGCGGTGGAAGCTGCTGACCGGATCGGATCGCTTCGCCTTCACCGATTACGCCAGTTTCCTGCTGAGCTATCCCGGTTTCCCCGAGGAAGCCAAGCTGCGCGCCAGTGCCGAAGCCGCGCTGGCCCGCGAATATCCCGATCCAGCGCGGGTGGCCGCATTCTTCGATCGCTACCCGCCGCTCTCCAACCCGGCCCGCGCGCAATATGCGCTGGCGCTCTCCGCCTTGCGCCGCTCCGAAGCAGCGACCGTCGGCCGCGAGGCATGGCGCGGCGGGGCGATGAGCGACACCGCCGAGGCAACGATGTTCCCGCAGTTGGCCGGTACGCTGGCGCTGGCCGATCACGACGCGCGGATGAATGCGCTGCTGTGGGCAGGCGCAACCGCACAGGCCGAGCGGCAGATCTTCTACGTCTCACCAATGGCCCGCCCGGTCTTCATGGCGCGGCTGACGACGTTGCAGGGCCGGGACCCCGCTTCGCTCGGGCTCGATCCCGGACCCGCCGCGCTGAGCGATCCGGGCTATGTCTATAATCGCACGCGGCAGTTGCGCCGCACCGGGAAATCGGCCAGCGCCACCAGCCTGCTCGGCAACCGGCCCCGACTGGGCGCAGTGCCGCTCGATCAGGCCAAATGGGTCGATGAGCTGCTGAGCGTTGCCCAGGGCGCCGACGCGCGCAGCGCGGTACGGATCGCGGCGGCGATCGACGACGGATTTGTTCCGGGCACCGATGTCAGCAAGCTCGGCTTCGGGCTGCGCGACGATTACACCTCGCTGATGTGGCTGGGCGGCACGCGCGCGCTGTGGAGCCTCGGCGATGCCGCCAGTGCCGTGCCGCTGTTCTACCGCTATGGCGCTGCGGCGCGCACGCCCCAGACCCGCTCCAAGGGCTTTTACTGGGCGGGCCGCGCCGCTGCCCAATCGGGCGATGCCGCGACCGCTACCCGCTTCTTCGAGCAGGCCGGGGCCTATGCCGACCAGTTCTATGGCCAGTTGGCGCTCGAGCGGCTGGGCCGCCCGCTACCGCCATTCAGCACGATGCCCACCGCGATCCCGACCCCGGCCGAGCGGGCCGCGTTCCTCGCCAAGCCGGTCACTTCAGCGGTGCGCGAAGTGTCGCGCGAAAGCGACTGGCCGACTGCAGTGCGCTTCTTCCGCGAGATTTCCGACCAGGCGGTCAGCGCGGGCGATCACGTGCTGGTCGCCGATCTGGCGCGCGAACTCGGTCGCCGCGATCTCAGCGTGATCCTCGGCCAGTCGGCGCATGTCGATGGGTTCGGCGATTTCCACAAGGTCGCCTTCCCGCTGATCCCTGTCCCGCCCGGGGCAAGCTGGACCATGGTCCATGCGATCAGCCGCCAGGAAAGCCAGTTCGCCCAGAACGCGGTGAGCCACGCCGGTGCGCGCGGGCTGATGCAGCTGATGCCGGGGACCGCGCGCGAACAGGCCGGGAAACTGGGGCTGGCCTATGATCCGGGCGCGCTGATGTCCGACGGCGGCTATAATATCCGGCTGGGGGCGGGCTATTTTGCGCGGATGATGGATTACTACGGCGGCAGCTATCCGCTCGCGGTGGCGGCCTATAACGCCGGGCCGGGGAATGTGAACAAATGGCTGCGCAGCAACGGCGATCCGCGCAATGGCGGGATCGACTGGATCGTCTGGATCGAGCGCATCCCGCTGTCCGAAACCCGCGGCTACGTCCAGCACGTGCTCGAAAACGCGGTGGTCTATGAAGCCATGAACCCCGAACGCGCATTCTACCGGGGCGCGACCCCGCTCAGCAATTTCCTCGGCAAGCGCACCCCGGGCTAAGTTTGCGCGTGTGCTTCGACAGGCTCAGGGCGAACGGGGTTTGGGTGATGCGCTTTCCCAAGAACCGCTCATGCTGAGCCTGTCGAAGCACCCGCGCAACGCTTTGGGCATGGCACTTGAAAGTGACGAAAAGCCGCGCTTTCCCGCCGCAATGCTTTCTGCGATAGGACGCCGCACCATGCGCCGCGCCCTGTTCCTGTTGCCCTTGCTGATCGCCAGCCCCGCTCTTGCCCGCGACAGCCTCGGCACTTTTTCCAGCTGGGGCGCGTTTCGCGATCCGGCGGTGCCGCGCTGCTATGCCATTGCCATGGCCGAGCCGAGCGCCAGGCAGCGCGATTACCAGCCGTTCGCGGCGATCGGGACCTGGCCGAGCCGGGGCGTGCGCAATCAATTGCATCTGCGGCTCTCGCGGCGAATGTCCCCGGCGGGACGCATTGTCCTCAGCATCGGTGGGCGACGCTTCGAACTGGCTGGCGGCGGCGGCGATGCCTGGGCGGCCGACCAGCGAATGGACGCCGCGATCATCGCCGCAATGCGCTCGGCACGGAGCATGACCGTGAGCGCACGCGATGGCGGCGGCAACGGCTTCTCCAACAGCTGGCAGCTGGCGGGCGCGGCCACTGCAATGGATGCCGCCGCGATCGGCTGCGCGCGGGCGAGGTAGGCCAGCGGGTTGCAAATTTCGGGTAGTTATGTATATGAAAACTATCCCGCCCCCGGTTTGCTCCCTTGAGGCGCTCGCAAGAGCAGACGATCCACTCAAGGCCGCTCCTGGGGGCAACTTGTTTGAATAATTGATATGCCTTCTTAGGAACTACCAATGTTGGATGATCCAAAAATCCAGGCCCTGATGAGGCAAGTGGCTGCGGGCATCGTGCCGACCAATGGACTGCTCGAAATTCGAAGCGAACCGACCGAGGACTCGGAAGGTCACGAAGCGCTCAAAATCACTTTGGTTATGGCGGAAGATGCGATCGACGCACTGACGCCCGATCAGCTCGTTGCGTTGTTGCGTGAAGTGCACGACAGCCTGCTCAGGGAAGGCGATGAGCGCTTTCCCCTGCTGTCGTACGCCACTCCCGCCGACCTCATCGCCGGACGAGACAGCGAAGACTAGAAGGTCAGTTGTTTGGCAGTCCTTAATCCCGAACACCTGATTGAACAGGCGGAGTTGGTGCATTCGGCCCGACCCGGTCGAAAGCCGCGTCAGGTCGATTTGCGCCGCTCGATCTCGACTGCCTACTACGCCGTATTCCATCAGGTTTTGATTGCCGCCGCCGACGAATTCGTCGGGAGGAGCCTCCGGAACGACCTTCGCTATGCGCTAGTCTATCGTAGCATTGATCACGGTGCCGTCCGGCGAACTTGCGACGAGGCATCACGCCAAAAGCCAAGCCCGAGGTTCCGCAAATTTGTTCCCGGCGAGGGGCTTGAACAGGGAATTCGGGATTTTTCCAACGTGTTTTTGCGCCTGCAAGAGCTCCGCCATCAAGCCGACTACGATCCCACGGAATACTTCTCTGGCGTGGATGCGTTGTTCGCGTCGTATCTGGCAAAGAGCGCAATCGGAACATTCAATTCGGCGGGCGCTGAAGGTCGGAAACTTTTCCTGACACTCCTGCTTTTCCCGCCCCGCTAGCATGCAAATCCCCGGCCTCATCGACCCGGTGCCCGTCGCGCGCGACATCACGCCGCGCGCGGATGGCCGCGTCGATCTGATCGGGCTGCCCAAGGCGCGCATTACGGAACTGTTCGCCGGGGCCGGACTCGATACCAAGGCCGCGAAATTGCGCGCCAAACAAGTGTTCCACTGGCTTTACCATCGCGGCGTGACCGACTTTGGCGCGATGACCGACATCGCCAAGGACATGCGCCCGTGGCTGGCCGCGCGCTTCGTGATCGGGCGGCCCGAGGTGGTCGAGGCGCAGGTCTCGACTGACGGCACGCGCAAATGGCTGCTACGCACCGACGACGCGCATGATTACGAGATGGTCTTCATCCCCGACGAGGCGCGAGGCACCTTGTGCGTCTCGAGCCAGGTCGGCTGCACGCTCAACTGCCGGTTCTGCCACACCGGGACGATGCGGCTGGTGCGCAATCTGACCCCGGGCGAGATCGTCGGGCAGGTCATGCTGGCGCGCGATGCGCTGGGTGAATGGCCTGGTTCGTCGTCCCCGCCCTTCGACAAGCTCAGGAGACCGGGGACCGCTGGCCTCCCCGGCGCAACGTCCTATCCGGCGGCCAGCGATCCCCGCTTTCGCGGGGATGACGAAGATGCTGACGAGGATGACGAAGAGCGCGGCCACTACACCGCAGACGGTCGCCTGCTGACCAACATCGTGATGATGGGGATGGGCGAGCCGCTGTATAATTTCGAGAATGTCCGCGACGCGCTGCATCTGGTGATGGACGGCGATGGCCTCGGCCTGTCGAAGCGCCGCATCACGCTTTCGACCAGCGGGGTGGTGCCGATGATGGCGCGCGCGGGCGCGGAAATCGGGGTCAACCTCGCGGTCTCGCTCCACGCCACCACCAAGGAAGTGCGCGACGAGCTCGTGCCGATCAACCGCAAATACGGGCTGGAAGAACTGCTCCAGGCCTGCGCCGACTATCCCGGCGCGTCCAACGCGCGGCGGATCACCTTCGAATACGTGATGCTCGACGGCAAGAACGACAGCGACGACGATGCGCGCGAACTGGTGCGGCTGATCAAGCGCTACAGGCTGCCCGCCAAGGTCAACCTCATCCCGTTCAACCCGTGGCCCGGCGCGCCCTATGAATGCTCGAGCCCGGCGCGGATCAAGGCTTTCGCCGATATCGTGTTCGACGCCGGGATCAGCGCCCCGGTGCGCACCCCGCGCGGGCGCGACATCGACGCCGCCTGCGGCCAGCTCAAAACCGCCGCCGCAAAGAAAAGCCGCGCGGAGCTGGACCGGCTGGCCGAGGAAAAGCAGGCGGCTTTGGGATAATCGCCGATTGGCTTGGGAGCAGGCCAATCCCCGCAAACCACTTTCCCTGAACCGCCGGGTGTGCTTCGCTGACGCCATGCCCCCCGCAATCCTCATTACCGGCGCTGCACGCCGTATCGGCGCGGTGCTGGCGCGTGCTTTCGGGCGGGCGGGCTGGCATGTGGTGATCCATATCGGTCATTCGCCCGATGAAGCCTATGCGCTGGCGGCGGAGCTACCCTCGGCCGAGGTGGTCCAGTGCGATCTGCTCGATGGCGCGGCGGCGTTGGCGATGGTCGACGACCTCGCCGCGCGGCTGCCCGACTGGCGGGTGCTGATCAATTGCGCGGCGGTGTTCAATCCCGATACCGCCACCGCGCTCGACCCCGAGGTGTTCGCCGAAGCAATGACGGTCAACGCCGAAACCCCCACCCGCATGACGCAGGCGTTCCTTGCCAAGGCACAGGCTAAGGGCGGCAAACGGGCGATCCAGTTCCTCGACCAGAAGCTCGCCAATCCCAACCCCGATTTCTTCTCCTACACGATGGCCAAGCACGCCTTCGCCGCGACGGTGACGATGCAGGCGATGGCGCAGACCGACCCGGCGACGCGCATCTACGGCCTCGCCCCCGGCGCGATGCTGCCGAGCTTCGATCAGATCGAGGCCGAGCATAAGATCAGCGGGCGGATGAACCTGCTGGAGCGGCTCACCGCGCCCGAAGAGCTGGCCAAGGCCGCGCTGTTTCTAAGCCAGGGCTGGCTGGCGAGCGGGCAGACGCTGTTCGTCGATTCGGGGCAACATTTGCTAGCCCAGCCGCGCGACGTGCTCTACCTCGCCCGGGCTTGATTCCCTGCGCCAGTGGCATAAACTCCGGCGCATGTGGCTGCTCGACAAGATGCTCAAAGCGCTGATCCGTCAGGGTCAGCTGGTCGTCACCGACCATGACGGCAAGGAATATCGCTACGGCGAAGCCACTGCTGCGGATCCGGTCCGCATCCGCCTGACCGACAAGGGCGCGGCGTTCCATGTCGCGCGCGATCCCCGGATGGGCGCGGGCGAGGCCTATAGCGACGGGCGGCTGGTGGTCGAACCGCCGCACGATATCCGCGACATGGTGCTGCTGGTGATGGGCAACGCCAACCGGCCGGGGGCGAGGCTGGAAGCGCCAAGCCGGTTCAAGCGCCTCGCTGACCGGGTGGGATCACGGCTCGACCAGATCAATTTCCGTTCGCGGTCGAGCAGCAATGTCGTCCACCACTATGGGCTGACCCGCCAGTTCTACGAGCTGTTCCTCGATGAGGACCGGATGTATTCGATGGCCTATTACCGCGATCCGGCCAACACGCTGGAGCGCGCGCAGCTCGACAAAAAGGCGCTGATTGCCGCCAAATTGCAGCTCGGACCCGAGATGCGCGTGCTCGACATCGGCTGCGGCTGGGGCGGGTTCGGGCTTTATATGAACCGCCACTTCGGCTGCGAAGTGCTGGGCGTCAGCCTCGCCCCCGATCAGGTCGCCTTCGCCAATGAACGCGCCGCAGCCGCCGGGGTGGCCGGCAAGGTCAAGTTCCAGCTGATCGATTACCGCGATGTCGAGGGCCGGTTCGACCGGATCAGCAGCATCGGCATGATCGAACACCTCGGCAAATCGCACTACGACGAATATTTTGCCAAGACCCGCGAGCTGCTCGCCGACGACGGGATCATGCTGACCCACACCATCGGCCGCGCCGGGCCGCCCGGATCGACCGACAAATGGGCGCGCAAATACATCTTCCCCGGCCACTACCTGCCCGCTCTGAGCGAACTGGTCGGCGCGAGCGAGCGCACCGGCTGGGAAGTCGCCGACGCCGAAGTGCTGCGCTATCACTACGCCTGGACGCTGGCCGAATGGTACCGCCGCGCGACGCTGCACCAGGCCGAGATCACCGAAATGTTCGACGCCCGGTTCTTCCGGATGTGGCAGTTCTATTTGGTCGGCGCCGAACAGGGATTCCGCGGCGCCAAGCTGGTCAACTTCCAGCTCCAGACCGTGAAACGCCGCGACGCGGTGCCGATGACGCGGGATTATATGGTGGAGGAGGCCGCGCGGTTATCGGCACTGGACGAGGAGCCGGTGTGGCATCTGGAGAGGGATGCGGCGGAGTGAATTGCACTAGCAATTGACCGGAACACGTTGAGCCCCTCCCCATTGGGGAGGGGTTGGGGTGGG
>JANOOJ010000252.1:0-4258 GCA_031421295.1 Novosphingobium sp. | reverse complement strand
GCGGTGCCCGGGATGGTCGGCGCGACGCTCACCCATCTGCGCTGCCTGCGCCGGATGGAGGGCGACGAGGGCTGGATCCGCACCCTGATGGAAGAGGCCGAAAACGAGCGGATGCATTTGATGACCTTCGTCGAGATCGCGCAGCCGACGCTGTTCGAACGGCTCGTGATCCTCGCCGTGCAATGGGTGTTCTACGTCGGGTTCTTCTTCCTTTATCTGTTCACCCCGCGCACCGCGCACCGGATCGTCGGCTATTTCGAGGAGGAGGCGGTGCTCAGCTACACGCTCTACCTCGAGGAGATCGACGCGGGCCGCTCACCCAACGTCCCCGCCCCGGCGATCGCCCGCCACTATTGGCAGCTCCCCGCCGAGGCGACGCTGCGCGACGTGATCGTGGTGGTCCGCGCCGACGAAGCCCACCACCGCGACGTCAACCACGGCTTCGCCAGCCAGCTCGGCGGAAGGCCCGACGGGAAGGCCACACCCGCCCCCTACCCGCCGCACGCCGATACGCTGCGCGAGGCGTGAGCGCGGAAGGTCACACGAAAGTCACACGAAAACGATCGTCGGAGCCGTGCGGAAGTTGACAATGTTGACAGCTTCCATGGGGCGGAAAAGAAGGCACGGGAAGAGCGGCACAGCGCGGGACGCCCGATGCCGCGCATTGCCGTCTTGCGGTGCCCTGCGTCATTCCGGAATTTTGTCCGGGAGCGCGGGCGGTGGCGAAGCGGGCTGGCGATCTCGGACATGGTTCACCTGGGCGTTGCAGCGAGGGGAACCGGGTCAGCTATACGAAAAGGCGCGTGTAGGAAAATGGGGCGAACCCGTCGTGATCCCCGGCAAACCCTCCCTCCAAACCGCTCATGCTGAGCTTGTCGAAGCACCGTAGTTTTCTTCGGGCGGGAGAGCGTAAGGCAGGAAGCGAAAGGCAGCCCTTCGACAAGCTCAGGGTGGACGGGTAAGGGAGAAGGTCGGGGCGGCAGCTCGGGTCGCGCCAATAAGACACACACCGATATGAGCAAAACTGAACGCAAGTCCTTCCCGAAGTTCGACAGCGAAGAGGCCGCCGAACGCTTCGTGGCGGAGGCCGACCTGACCGAATACGACTGGTCGGACATGAAGCCGGTGCGCTTCGAGTTCGCCGCCAAGGACGTTCGCGTCAAAAAAACCCGCTCGTGCTGAGCCTGTCGGGCCCCGAAGGCGACCGTAGGTCAACTACCCGCTGATTTGCTAGCTGCGGTGAAGGCCAAGGCGGCTCGCGAGCACATGCCGAATCAGCGGTTTATCCGGAAGGCGCTGGAAAGCGCGGTAGGGAAAGCGTGAGGCCGGGAATTAGCTGCGCGGTGGCCGTAATTCGGAGCCCGCCTGCGCGGGGAGTGTGGCATGAGGCGGGGTGTGTAGGAAAGGGATCGCGTCGCTAAGGGGAGGGCCAGCCGAATGAACTATGATGTGTTTATCCAATTGGATAGAGTATAGTGGCGAGGCAGGTTTTCCTCAAGCAGTCTGTCAACCTTCGGCCTCTGCCGCCTGCCCGTCTACCGACATCAGGCCAATTGAAATCATCGCGAGATCGTGCAACTCTTTATAATTAAAAACGCCATTGGCGGGCTGACTTGTCTTTGAAATCTGCGTGTCGTCCGTGGACTGAATAAAAGGGGCAAAGACAAAGTTACGACGATCCTCGTAGAACGCTATACAGAATTCAATGAGTCGCGCCCAAGGAAGCGGCTTCAGGTATTCATTGTTCAGCTTGGTTTTCCTGCTGTCGAGCGACCCCTTCTTCTCGATGTTGATCCAAAACCTTGGGTAGTCGATTCCGCCAAGAACGCCTTTCAACTTTTCCGTGCCGGAATAGTAGACGCCCAGTTTCTTGACGAATTCTGGAGTCGTGGCATCGTCGTCGTCCTCCTCCTCGAAGAGTCTAAAGTTCTGTTTGTATCCGATGGAATCGTCGGAGAGAAAATCGGCAAAGTTTACCGCGTTGAATGGTTCGTAACCGGAGACGCCCACGCCCGTGCTACCCGATTTGGGCAGGATGGAAAGCGCCATCAGATATGCGACATCCAAGCTTATCGCCATACGCCGTGTCGTCGCCATGGTCGCGATACGGAAACCGATGTCGATACCAGAACCTATGAAATCGACGGGCGCGTCCCACTCGATATCCCGATAGTACTTCTCGATAATGAGCGCATTCTTGCACAGCGCGTACTTGTTTTTGCCCGCCAATTTCGTGGCACGTTTCATGTCTGTTCGAGACACAGCGTCGCCGTCCTTGCCGATTGTCTTGACGTTACCCACCGCATCGCGAGCCACAATGGCGCGATTGCGCACCGGAAATCCCGCGCACCAGACGGTGCACTTGATGTCCAGCCCGGTTCCCTCTCTGTGCAACCAGTCGCGCACGTCGGCGATGGTTTTCATCCAGATCTGCAACGACAGCCAAATCTGGTCCTCGTGCTCAAGCAGTTTCCAGAAAATGACCTCGTCGCCGACAGTCTTCCAGAACACCGGCCGCGCGCCCAGATAATGCTTTTGCCGCTCGCTGTCCTGCTCACCGCGATCGAAAAAGAATCGCTCTACGCCAGTGAAGTTGTGGATGAACCCCTCGGTCATCTTGTTGTAGAACTGCTGGATGTAGCTCACCCAGTCGAAGGTGCTGCCTTTAGCTTGCGAACCTTGTACAACCTGCGAAGTGCTCGTCTTGTGCACTGAGAGCGGCTGCTTGTAGGCAGTAGAGCCGACAATGTCGGCGCTGAAAAACAACTTGAGCTTGGGGCTGGCGGCGTTGCGGCAGACCTTGCGCAGGAATTCGTAATCGTCGGACGGTGCGTCCCCACTTTCTACCATTGTGTCCCCCGGGTTCGCGTGACTGATGGAACCTAGGCCTTGTACGGCCTGTCCCATTCGGCCCGCAAATCGACTCCGTCGAGCGGGACTTGGAAGTAGCCCGACACCATCCACGGATCGTGGGCATAGGCATCATGCACCTTCGCATATTTGACTTCTGGCATGAGCATGACGGAAGCTAGCACGGCACCGAGCTGGCCAGTTTTATCGATATTCCGCGCGGCTTGGCAGGCAAGCATGCAGATATCGTCGCTCATCGAAACCCGGTCAGAATCCGTCGCGTGCTGCCCGCACATTTTAATGGCCCGGCGAGCCAGCGCCTCGCCCAAAGCACCCGCGATCAGGAAGCGACGACGGCTTTCGGTGTTCCAAGGGCTGGCAGAGATGTTTTCCGATTCTGCCTTCAATGCCGCTTTTTCGTCGTTTTCGAGCACAACATCCGACTGGAAACTGCCATTTGGGCGTATCGCCTCAATAACCATCGTGTCGATATCAACGACGCCGTCCTTTGTGAACTTAAGGGGTCGCCACAGCGCCTCAAGAACCTCGCCGTACATTTGCGCTGCGCCCGGCAACCGAGCTGTCTTCGTTGCCACTTTACTCATACCGGCCCGTCCCCCTCCGGTTGCGATTGCACCTTAGACCACCAATGCTCGACATTGTGAATCGGCGAGGAAAATTTTTCCCCAGAGCTGCATTTGAGCCACATCTGCGTTCTCCCACGCGGTTCTACACTGCTTACGCCTCCCCGTCCGCCGCCTCGGCATTCAGGTACTCGCCCGCATCGGCGTCGAGCCCATGCGTCTCACCCTCGACCATCGCCAGCGGGCCGTCGCCGATTGCGGCTTCCGGGCCCTGCGCCAGTTCGGCCGCATGCTCTTCGGCGGCTGTCGCGGGGGCGATCAGGCTTTCCTGGAGCTTGCGGTATTGCGCGCGCAGCGCGGCGTCGCGTGAGTTGGCCGCAACCCGCAGCCGGTTCATCCCCGCGCCGGTGCCGGCCGGGATCAGCCGGCCGACGATGACGTTTTCCTTGAGCCCGATCAGCGAGTCCTTCTTGCCTTCGACCGCCGCCTGCGTGAGCACGCGGGTGGTTTCCTGGAAGCTGGCCGCCGAGATGAAGCTGCGCGTCTGCAGGCTCGCCTTGGTGATGCCGAGCAGCACCGGCTTGCCTTCGGCGGGCTTTTGCCCCGCCTCGAGCTTGGCGTTGTACTCGTTCATTTCCTCGTAATCGAGCTGCTCGCCGACCAGCAGGGTGGTTTCCCCGCCATCGGTGATCTCGACCTTCTGGAGCATCTGGCGAACGATCACCTCGATGTGCTTGTCGTTGATCTTCACGCCCTGGAGCCGGTAAACTTCCTGGATTTCGGCGACGAGGTACTCGGCCAGCGCCTCGACCCCCATCACTTCG
>JANOOJ010000251.1:0-1835 GCA_031421295.1 Novosphingobium sp. | reverse complement strand
GGCCCGCTCCCCCACCCGGCCACCCACAGGGTAACCCTAATATTGGGTGGCCGGGTGGGGGAGCGGGCCGGTACCGGATTTTGCCGTCAGGCGCAAAAACGCGAAGGAGCCGGGCGACCCGCCGCAATCCGTTGTGGCTGCTTCCTTCCGGATCTGACCAGATTGGCGAACGCAAACGTCCACCCGACTCCCGCGCGGGCATATGGCGGCGGATCGGCATTTTCGCAAGCCCGGATCGGGACGGGCGGTTGGCGCGTTTCTGCAAGTCAGGGTCCGCGCAAAGTGGTAACAGGTCCGAGTCGGTCAGGAAGGGACCTGAGTCGATAAAAGGCAGGGGTGCACGATGCGCAAGATTCTCAACACCATTTTCACGGTTGTCGCGACGCTTGGTTTCGCGCTGTCCACGCCGGCGATGGCGCAGAACGTCGATTTCGGAGACGATGCCAGCCGCTTCGCGAAAGACGGCGAATGCGACGACATGCGCTTTTCGGGCGCGGGGATGACCAGCACGACGCTGATCGACAGCGACATCCGGCATGACGCAACCGATTGCCGCACCGCCTATAATCAGGGCCGCCTGACCTATCAGGGCGGCCAGCGCGCCGCGCCTGCCTCGACCGGCTATGCCGCATCGGGCGTCAATCATATCATGTGGGGCGACGATGCCAGCCAGTTCGCCAAGGATGGCGAGTGCGACGACAAGCGCTTCGTCGGCGCGGGGATGACCAGCACGATCCTGATCGATTCGGACATCAAGCACGATGCCACCGATTGCCGCACCGCCTATAACCAGGGCCGCCTGACGCTGCGCCAGTAATCAGCCGCAAACCCCGGGTTCCCCGGGCCGGAATTGAGGGGGGACGAATGCGACCCGCGTCCCCTTTCATTACCCTCTCCCTCTGCACGGAGGGAGAGGGTTTTCGTTTGTGGGGCCCAATCCTCCCCGGAACGGGGAGGTGGCGCGCGCGAAGCGCGTGACGGAGGGGTCCCACCTATCGGCAGGCGCTTCACTTTGAGGACAGGTGGGACCCCTCCGCCCTACGGGCACCTCCCCGTTCCGGGGAGGATTTGGTCATCCCGCCACGTCTCTTCGCCCCACCGCGCCCCAATCGACGTTGCGGGTGGCGTACATCACCCCGGCCAGCGCCACGAACAGCAGCACCGCGCCGATCAGCAGCGACCACGCCTCGAGGTTGAGCAGCACGAACAGCAGCGCATAGAGCCCGACCAGCAGCGCGCCGATAAACCGCGCGCGCTGCCAGCTTTTGAGCACCGCCGCGCTATAGGCGGTGAGCAGACCGATCACCGCGCCGCTCGCCAGCAGATAGGCCGGGGTGAAGCCGATCACCTCGGCAAAGGCGAGCAGCAGCACGAAGAACAGCACCAGCCCCGCCCCGGTCAGGAGATATTCCGCCGCCGCCACCCGCGCCCCGCCGACGATGTCGAACAGCAGGAACGCCAGGAAGGTGAAGCCGATGAACAGGAAGCCATATTTCACCGCGCGATCGACCTTGGAATAAAGGTTGACCGGTTCGATCAGCCCGACGGTCAGACCATAAGCGGGGCCACCGATTACCTCATCCGCACCGCCGGCAGCCATGTTGCCCGAGGAGCCTTCAATCGCTTCCGCAAACCCAAACCTATTCTGCGGGGCTGAATCCTCAGGACTCCCCGAATCGCTGAAACTCACCGGCGGCTGGCCGAGCGCGAGCTTGTCCACGGCATACTTGGCGGCGAACCCGGCATCGGAAATTGTCGGCTTTTCCGGCAGGAACCCGCCACCGAAGCTCGGACTGGGCCAGCTCGATTTAACCTCCCAGCTGGTCGAACCGCCG
>JANOOJ010000250.1:0-13130 GCA_031421295.1 Novosphingobium sp. | reverse complement strand
GCTCAAGTCAGGGACCGCGCATGGGCAGCTTCATCGCACTTTACGGCGTCGCCAACACCCGGCAATTGATCGCCGAGGCGCTGGAGAAGGCACCGGCATGAAGCTTGACACCAGTCCCGAGGCGCTCGCCGCCGAACTGCTCGGCCGACCCTACGACGAACTCGACGAGGACGAACAGCAGGCGCTGCGCCGGGTGATGTCGAGTGAAGTTCACCTCGATCACGACGAGCAGGAAGCGCTCAACGCGACATTCGGCGACCGGCTGGCCGACCGGGTCGCGGCGGTAGGCGGAAGCTGGGGCTTTATTAGCACGTTCGTGGTGCTGATGGCGGTCTGGATGACGATCAATTCGCTTCAGCTGCTAGGGCTGCACTTCGATCCCTATCCCTACATCCTGCTAAACTTGTCATTATCGACGCTGGCGGCATTGCAGGCACCGGTCATCCTGATGAGCCAGAACCGGCAGGCCAAGAAGGACCGGATTTCCAATCGTCACGACTATGAAGTCAATTTGCGCACCACGGTCGAGATCCTGCGGCTCCACCGTAAGATCGATCGCATTTTCAACAAGCTGGGCCAGATGGAAACCAGCGTCGAGGAGGTGGCGACCGCCACCGAGAACGCTGTCGAACTCGCGATCGGAATGAGCCCGCCGGAGGGTGGCAAGTAGCTACCGGCTCACCACGATCCAACGGTCGATTTTGGCCTCAAGGATCGGCAGCGGCAGCGCGCCGGAACCCAGCACCTGATCGTGAAACGCGCGGATGTCGAACTTTGCGCTCAGCGCCGCCTCCGCCTTGGCGCGCAGCCGCTGGATTGTCAGCGCGCCGATCTTGTAGCTCAGCGCCTGACCGGGGATGGCAATGTAGCGCTCAACCTCGGCGGTGGCATCGCTGCGGCCCATTCCCGAATTGGCGAGCATGTAGTCGATCGCCTGTTCGCGGCTCCAGCTCTTGGCGTGCAGCCCGGTATCGACCACCAGCCGCATCGCGCGCAGCATCTCGTCGTCGAGCGTGCCCCAGTGCTGCATCGGGTCCTTGTAGAGGCCCATCGGGTAACCCAGCGTCTCGGCATAGAGTGCCCAGCCTTCGACATAGGCGTTGTTGCCGCCGTAGCGCTGGAAGTCGGGCAGGGTGCTGTCTTCTTGCGCAAGGCTGATCTGGAAGTGGTGCCCCGGCGCGCCTTCGTGGAGGTAGAGCGTGGTGATCCCGGTCAGGAAACGGCTGGGCAGATCGTAGCTGTTGTAAAAGAACACCCCTGGCCGCGAGCCATCGGCGGCACCCTGGTTGTAGCTCCCGCCGGCCTCGAACTTCTCGCGGTAGGCGGGGTAGGGCAGGATCAGCAGCGGCGTTTTGGGGACCCGATTGAAGTATTTGGGCACCTCTGCCTCGACCGCACGGCCGACCGAGGTAAAGCCATTGGCGAGCTGCTCGCGAGTTTTGGGGTGGAAGCGCGGGTCGGTGCGGACATTCTCGAAGAATGCCTTGAGATCGCCGGAAAAGCCCAATTCGCGGCGCACCCCGTCCATCTCGTGCTGGATGCGGGTGACTTCGCCCAGCCCGAGCCGGTGGACCGCCTCGGGCTCCATCCGCACGGTGGTCTCGCGCTCGATCAACCGGCGGTAGAGCCCCGCGCCGCCCTTCATGGCCGACAGGCCAACCGCAGCGCGGGCGGCGGGCAAATACTCATTGGCGAGGAAGGCGCGCAACCGGCGGTAAGCGGGGTGGATGTCGCTGGCGATGGCACTGGCATAGGCTTCGCGGAGCGGGGCCTGTTGGGCTTCGGGCACCGCCGCCGGGAAGCTGCGGACCGGCGAGTAGAACGGCGATTCCTCAGGCTTCTGGGCCAACAGCGCGTCGATCTGCGCGATCATGTTGGTCACGGTCAGCCGGGTCTCGACCACCCCGCTCGCCATGCCTTGGCGGAAGCGCAACACAGCGTTGTCCAGCACCACCGGGATCGCCCGATCGAGCGCGAGGTTGCGGCGATAGTCGGCCTCGTCGGCATAGCTGACCGCGCCCTCGCTCGCCATTAGCGAGGGCAGCTCGACATGCAGCCCGCCGAAGTGGTTGAGCGGGCGCACCGCAGTCAGCGCGCGAATGTCGGGCTGGAGCCAGGCGATCTGCTCGCGCTTGTCGGCTGCGAAGACGTCATAGGAAATCTGGCGTTCGGCGCTCAGTCGGCGGCGGTCGATTCGGCGCAGCGCGGCCAGGCTCTGCCGAGCGGAGGCGAGCAGCTTGCGGTCTGCGGCATCGGTGAACAACTGCGCCAGCGCCTGCGGCGGAACCTCCTCGCCGCGATAGAGCATGGTCATCGGTTGGAGCTGCTCTTCGCGATCGGCGTCGGTTTTGAACAGCAACATCAGCCGCGCATCGTCGCTGCGCTGGATCACGTCCGGGACAGGCGCGGCAAGCGCAGGGCAGGCAAACGCCGCCCCGGCCAGCGCTGCCAATGCCGCAAGTCGCCATCCGTAATTCATCGATTCAGCCCCAATTGCGCGTGCGATACCATTTGGTGATGACATATTTGACCCCGCGCACAACGGGCATTCCGGCGTGCATCGTATCGTCGTTGGGCAGGCCGCTGGGCAGGGCATTGTTCCAGACGATCAGCGCCCCGGCTTGCGGCGGGATCGACACGCCGATCCGGGTGAAGTCGGTGGTCCCGCCTTCCTCGACGTCGTTGAGATAGGCCATCGCGGTCCAGCTGCGCTGGCCGCCGCGACGCCTCTCGTCCTTCCAGTAGGACATTTTGCTATAGAACCAGTCGTTGTGCGCCTTGAACTGCTGGCCGGGCAGATAGCGCTGGCCCTGGATGGTCTCGCCGAACAAATTGGGGATACCCAGCAGATCGTCGATCCGCCGTTCGATCATTCGCACGAAGGGCGCGCTGCGATCGACGTCGCCCGAATAGCTGGTGCGATAGCCGGTCCCGTAACCGTGGTCGAACGTCCGCGAGGGCTGGGCGACCCGGTCGATCATCGCGATCATTTGCCCGCATTCCGCCGGGGTGATGAAGTCGCTCACCGCGTAAATCTCGGCCTGTTCGACCGGCACCCGGTGCACCGACGGATCCGCCGCAAGCCGCGCGCGGACGAGATTGCCGACCCGGATCAGCGCGGACTTGTCGGGGTTGGGGGCAGTGGCGGCAATGGCGGTCATCGGTCGCCTTGCCTATCGCCGCTACCGCCAAGGGCAAGCCAAAAGCGCTTGCTGCGCGCGGCGGATTGAGTCAGCTTTGGGCGTATGAACACCATGACCATGACCGCTCGGCGGTATTCGCGCGGCGCGATCGCGTTCCACTGGATCATCGCGCTGCTGATCGTGCTCAACGTCGCGGCGGCCCTGATCTCCGAACGCCTGCCCAAGGCCGAAGCGGTGCAAGTGATGGGCAACCACAAGGCGATCGGCATCACCATCCTCCTGCTCTCGCTCGGGCGGTTCGCATGGCGGCTCACGCACCGTCCCCCGCCGTTCGTCGCGACCCTCAAGCCGTGGGAAGCGGCGTTGGCGCGGACCGTGCACAGCCTGTTCTACATCCTGATGATCGCCATCCCGCTGACTGGCTGGCTCACCCATTCGGCCTTTTCGGGCGGCAAGCCGATCGGCGTGTTGGGGCTGTTTAGCTATCCCGGACTGCCGCTGATGCAGGACCGCGGGCTGGGCGAAACGCTGGGCGGGGTACACGAGGTTCTGGCATTCGGCATGCTCGCGCTGTTGGCGCTCCATGTCACCGGCGCGCTCAAGCATCAGTTCTTCGATCGCGACGGGACCCTGGGCCGGATGCTGCCGTTCCCCAGCCTTCGCCAATAGGAGGCCTTCGCGCATAGCAAAGGGCCCCCGCATTGCTGCGAGGGCCCGATTCGCGGCCTGCTCACTGGCGACCGCACATCACCAGAAGAAGTTGCGGATCACATCCACCACTTCGCCGCTGTAAATATCGACCAGCAGCACATCGTCGTAATAGCGGACCCAGCGATAGGGGCCGTAGACTGCCGGCAAGCGATACTGATACGGATCGTTGATCCAGTAACGGTTGCTATAGAACGACGAGCTCAGGGTGAACCCGATGCTCAGCGGGCGATAGTAGTAATTCCGGTACGGCGAATAATAGGTGCCGATGCGGAAAATGTTGCGGTGCTGGTTGCGATAGTTCGACCAGTTATAGCGGTGATCGCGCCGCCAGTGGTGGCGATCCCACCGGTTATGATCGCGATTGTAGCCGTTCCGGTCATAGCCGCTCCAGCGGCTGCCATCGTTGCTGTGATGGCCGTCACGATAGCGGCTGCCGTCGCGATAGTGGTTGCCATCGCGGCGCGCGTGATCGGCGCCGGTGCGATCACCCATCCAGGCGGTGCCGGTGGAATTGTCGCCGCGGCGGCCGTCGCGATAGGTCACGCTGCGGTCGGGATCGCCATCGGTGCCATTGCGAGCGCCCCAACGCCCTCGACGCTGCGCGGTTTCCGCGCCGCCCTCGGGGGTTGCCGGAGTCGCACCGCGCCATGCCGGATCCGGGCGGCTGACCTCGCCGCCATTGCTCCAGTCGCGGCCACGGCGTTCGCCGTCGGCCGGGCGCTGCGAGCCCCAGCGCGGCGCGGCCTGAGCCTGTTCCTGAACCTGTACGTCCGTTGCGCCCTCGTTGCCGCGATTGCGCCAGCCGCCGCCGGGGTTGCCGCCGGGGTTGCCGCCGCGGTTGCTGCGCTGGATGGGAGCTTCCTGAGCCTGAGCCTCGACGCGCGCCTGCACCTGGGCGCGGGGTTGCTCGGCGCGGGACTCTTCGGTGCGGGCCTCGCGCTGCTGACGCCCGCCGCCGCCGCCGGAAATGTCGCCGCTCACCTCGCCGCGACCACGCCCGCCCTCTTCGCCACCCTCGTCCTGCGCCATCGCGCTCGCCGGGATCGTCGCCAATGCCAGAACGGCCGCCAAAGCGCCCAGTCCGCTTGCTCTCGTCAATGCTTTAACGGCCATTGCCGCTCTCCATAGCCATGCGCCACACCAACGGCGGCGACCTCCGATTACCGAGCTATCCGATTCGCGCTGTCGCGGAGGTGAACCGGTTCGTCAGGTTGCAGTTCAGGATTCATAGGGAAAAACTGAATGAAACCGAAGGTTGCGCTTCGGCGCGGCTGAGCTATGTGTATGAATGCACGGAGTCATACACATGCGCACCAATATCGTGATCGATGACAAGTTGATGACCGAGGCTATGGCCGTCAGTGGTTCGAAGACCAAGCGCGACGCGGTCGAGGCTGGCTTGCGGATGCTTGTTCGGATCAGGCGCCAGACCGAAATCCTCAAATTGCGCGGCATCGGATGGGAAGGCGATCTCGAGGCTATGCGGCGCGATTGATGGTCCTGGTCGATTCGAGCGTGTGGATCGACCTCCTGCGTAACCGGACGACGCGTGAAACCGATCGGCTGGAAGAACTGCTCCGCGGCGAGCAAGTCGTAATCGGCGACCTCATGCTGGTCGAGGTACTGCAAGGCATCCCTTCGGATCGTGACTTCGAAAGCGCGCGGCGCATGTTCACCAGATTTGAGGCGATAACCATCGGGGGTGCCGATGTGGCGCTCGAAGCCGCCCGTAACTACCGCCACCTGCGCGCCAAGGGCATCACCGTGCGCAAAACCATCGACACCCTGATCGCCACCCGCTGCATTCTCGACGGCCACTCGTTGCTGTTCAGCGACCGGGATTTCGATCCGTTTGTCAAGCATCTGGGGTTGATGGATGCGATGGGGTGAGGCTGCGGTGCGCGGTCCCCGGAATTTCCGAGGGCGCGCCGGAAGGTCACACGAACGTCACACCAAAACGTCATCGCGGCGGTCCGGCGGGACCGTTTGAACGACGGTGTGGGGGCTGACCATGAGAAAGAGCGGATGGCGAGTCTGGCAAAGGCGAGGGATGTAGGAAAGGTGGTTCTATTTGGGGGTTTACGGACACGCGTCACCGCAATTTCCGGCCCGCTGGTTCAAGCACCATGCGCCCGAAGGCGACTATCAGACCGAGTTGGGCCAGTGCTGCGGCGGTATGTGGAGCAGGCGGGGCGGCCTTTACCCGTCATGCCACACTTGACAGAAACGTGCGTCATGCGGTACATGACGCTCAATGGAAATCGCCAGCATCCGGCACAAGGCATTGCGGCGGCTACTTCTCGAAGGACAAGCGAAAGGACTGATCGAGCCGCAGCGGCTGCTGGATATGGCCACCTTCATCGCCGTGACTGCCGATTTCGAAGGGCTGGCCGTCCCACCCAACTACGGTTTCCATGCACTGGTCGGCAACCGCAAAGGCACTTACGCGATGACGGTGACACGGAACTGGCGGTTGACATTCTTAAAGCTGGGCGATCGCTCCATCGCCGAGCTCAATCTTGAGGATTACCATTGATGGCTCTCACCATGCACCCTTCGGTTTTTGTCCATCCGGGCCCTTGGCTGCGGCGGACCTATGTCGATCATTACGGCCTGACAGTGACCCAGGTTTCCGCAAACCTCGGCGTCAGTCGCCAGAATATGAGCATGTTCCTCAATGGCCACGCCAGCCTCTCCGCGACGATGGCGATGCGTTTCGAGAAGGCTTTCGCGATATCGGCGGACACGCTCATGCGGATGCAGGCCGCCTATGACATCGCGCAGGCCCGTCTGCGCGAGGGGGAACTGGGGCTGGAGCGGGTGAAGAGAGTGGCTTGACGGGCAATGGTCTCAGCTTGGAGCAGATCGAGCCTTGTGTTAGGTTGCCAGCATGACCGAGCAGGTTCCTTTAACCACCTCGCCTTTGGCTTACCGTCTGACGGTTGAGGATTTCTTCCGACTGGACGAGGCGGGCGCGTTCGAAGGCTATGGCAAGACCGAACTGATCCGGGGGGAGGTCTTTTACATGAATGCGCAGCATCGACCTCACGCCCGAGCCAAGGCAGCAGTCTATGACGCCATCCGGGACTGGATCAGGGCCACCGGGAGCGATCTGACGATCCTGAGCGAAGCAACAGTTTCGATGCCGCCGCACAGCGCGCCCGAGCCGGACCTGATCCTGACGAGCGAGCCAGACGGAGAAGGGCCTGTTCCGATCCGGTCGGTGCGGTTGCTGGTCGAAATTGCCGATACCACCCAGAAGAACGATTTGCGCGTCAAGGCGGGTCTCTATGCGGAGAACGGCGTGGCGGAATATTGGGTGGTCGATTTGAAGGCCAAGCAGGTCCACCGGATGTTCGCGCCGACTACCACAGGTTATGCGAACCAGGAACAGACCGCACTGGGCGGGCGGATTGAATCGGCGACCGTCGCCGGGCTCGTGGTGGAGACTGCGGGACTGGTGTGACCACGCTCACGTCACGATAACCGGAACCTCCAAAGCCCCTCCCCGCCGGGGAGGGGTTGGGGTGGGGGAGCGAGGGCCGCCAGGCCTCGCGTCCACGCTGGCGCTGAGCCCCCACCCCCGGCCCCTCCCCGCCAGGGAGGGGAGTAGCATCAAGAAGGCGGTGACGCTGCGGCTCGATCTGGACGTGGTCGAATGGTTCAAGCGCCACGCGCCCGAGGGCGGGTATCAGACCGAGATCAACCGGGTGCTGCGGCGGTATGTGGCCGGGGCGGGGCGGTGAGCGAGTTCAGCCGCTAGCGATTTGCCCCTATTGATCTACCGATTCTTTGAAAGCTGTGACGGCATCGACAAATCGTTCGATGTCAGAAATCAAGGAAGGGTCCCCAAGCTTCCCGACAATTATGCCGTGACGCCCGCTTGTCATTTCCAACATGGACAGTCGCGAGTGATCGAGAAACGCCTTGCGTGAAACGCCAACCTTGCCGCCACCCACTTTCCCATCGTGCATCAAATAAGTTTCAGCGGTGGCTGGGTTCTTGGCGAAAAAGCCGGCAACCCGTTTGTCCGAAGGAACAGGAATATTTATCTCGACAGCGATTCTTTGTGTTCCGTGAAGCTTGCCGTCATAAATTCTAAAAGCGTTCCAAAACCGCGGTGCGGTCCCTGTTCGGTTCAGAAATGTCGAAGCGTAGTAAAGGCCGCCCTTCCGTTGGGCATAAAGCATCAAAAGCTTGCTGCCGCTCCTGTAGCCAAGCTTATGCTCTCCGAAATTGGTCAACTCTTGAGTCAGCTGAACATCGAGGGTTGACTGGGCCTTTTGGCCTGTTCGTCCTTGCTTAGTTCCTGTATTTGCTGTGTCCCATCCGAAGTTACCTAGTCAGCTTTTATACCCCAGCCTAGTCACCCGACCTGCCGTATTGCCCATCATCACCCAAACACCGCCCGAACATCGCGGCGCTTGTTCAATACCCGCACGATCAACACCATGTCGCCTTCAATCCGGTAAAATATCCGGTGACTGCGGTGGAGAAGTACCCGAATTTCGGGTGTTACGTCAGGGTAAACCGGTCCGATGAAGGGGAATTCAAGCAGGCGGTCAAATGCGTGGCGCAAGCCGAGAAGATAGGTTTCGGCGACCTGCCAGCCAAACTCTGCGACGCTGTATTCATAAATCTGCGCCAGTTCCGCGCGGGCGGCGGCTTTGATATCAAGCCGCTTCACGCTGTGTCCGGCCTTGTGAGACGATTTCATCGATCACGTCGCGTGGGTCTTTGCCCAAGGTTTCAGACGCTATCCCTTCGTCGATCATTGCCTGAACCCATGCCGTTTCATCGGCACGTTCCTGATCGCGGCGCACAAGATCGCGGACATAGTCGCTTGGGCTGCTGAAGCGTCCTTCAGCAAGGCGCAGGTCGATCCAATCCTTCAGGCCATCGGGGACCGAAATGTTGAGCTGTGGCACTGGCAATCTCCGCACAAAATTGTGCGGATTTGCTACATCCTGGCGGTCACCTCGTCAACTTCTTATACGCCAGCCTGGTCGGCCGATCCGCCGCATCGCCCAGTCGGCGCCGCTTGTCCTCTTCATAGGCCGCGAAGTTGCCTTCGAACCATTCCACATGTGAATCGCCCTCGAAGGCGAGGATATGGGTCGCGAGCCGATCCAGAAAGAACCGGTCGTGCGAGATCACCACTGCGCAGCCGGCGAAGTTTTCGATCGCATCTTCCAGCGCGCGCAGCGTTTCGACGTCGAGATCGTTGGTCGGTTCGTCCAATAGCAGCACGTTGCCGCCGGCCTTGAGCATCTTGGCCATGTGCACCCGGTTGCGTTCGCCGCCTGAGAGTTTGCCGACGTTTTTCTGCTGGTCCTGGCCCTTGAAGTTGAATGCCCCGACATAGGCGCGGGTGCTCATTTCCTGCTTGTTGACGGTCATGTAATCGTGCCCGCCGGAGATTTCCTCCCACACATTGTGCTTGGGGTTCAGATCGTCGCGGCTCTGGTCGACGAAGCCGAGCCGCACCGTCTCGCCGATGTCGAGCACGCCCGAATCCGGCTGTTCCTGCCCGGTAATCAGCTTGAACAGCGTCGATTTTCCCGCGCCGTTGGGGCCGATCACCCCGACGATCCCGCCCGGCGGCAGCAGGAAGCTCAGATCCTCGAACAGCAGCTTGTCGCCATAGGCCTTGGTCAGGCCCTTGGCCTCGATCACCTTGCCGCCCAGCCGCTCGGGCACCTGGATGACGATCTGGGCCTTGTTGATGATCCGCTTCTCGCTGTTCTCGACCAGCTGGTCGAACGCCTTGATCCGCGCCTTGCTCTTGGTCTGGCGGCCCTTGGTCCCGGCGCGGATCCACTCGAGCTCGTCCTTGATCGCCTTCTGGCGGCCCTCGTCCTCGCGGCTTTCCTGATCGAGCCGCTTCGCCTTCTTCTCGAGGTAGGTCGAATAATTGCCCTCGTAGGGGAAGTATTTGCCGCGATCGAGTTCGAGAATCCATTCGACCACATTGTCGAGGAAATAGCGATCGTGGGTGATCATCAGCACCGCGCCGGCATATTCCTTGAGGTGGTTTTCGAGCCATTCGACGCTTTCGGCATCGAGGTGGTTGGTGGGCTCGTCGAGCAGGAGGATGCCCGGCTTCTGGATCAGCAGCCGGGTCAGCGCGATGCGGCGCTTCTCGCCGCCCGAGAGGCTCTCCACCCCCCAGTCGCCCGGCGGGCAGCGCAGCGCTTCCATCGCGATCTCAAGCTGGTTGTCGAGCGTCCAGCCATCGACCGCATCGATCTTTTCCTGAAGCTCGCCCATCTCGGTGCCGAGCGCGTCGAAATCGGCGTCGGGTTCGCCCATCGCCGCCGACACCGCGTTGAACCGCTCGACCAGATCGGCGGTCTCGCGCGCGCCGTCCTTGACGTTTTCGAGCACTGTCTTGGAATCGTCGAGCTGCGGTTCCTGCGCCAGATAGCCCACGGTGATGTATTCACCCGGCCAGGCCTCGCCGGTGTAATCGGTGTCGAGCCCGGCCATGATCTTGATCAGCGTCGATTTGCCCGCGCCGTTGGGCCCGACAATGCCGATCTTGGCGCCCTGATAGAACTGGAGCGAAATATCCTTGAGCACCGGTTTGGGCGCGCCGGGGAAGGTCTTGGTCATGTTCTTCATGACGTAGGCGTATTGCGCGGCCATCGGCGGTCCTTGCGGGGTCTGGAATGGTTGGAGATTTGCGCCGCCTCTACAGGTGGGTGCGGAGCGGGGCAAGCGGGGGCGGATGCGTTCGATAGCCGCCTGCCGCGCTTGCGCTTGGCATTTTTGCGGGCAAACAGCCCCCGGCTGTTTGCTAAATCCGCAAAAATGGTCGGGGAGATAGGATTCGAACCTACGACCCTCTGGTCCCAAACCAGATGCGCTACCAGGCTGCGCCACTCCCCGACGCGCCACGCCCTAGGTAGGGAGCGTGCGCGGGGCAAGCGACTATTTCGCGCCGCTGCCGAATCCGCGCCGGATCGAGAGCGTAAACCCGACATGCTGGTTGCGCTGGCGGAACTCGTCGATCACCGGCAGCGGCGCGCTGCGATTGGGTGAGAAGAACCGGCGGGTGCGGTTGCTGGTGGTGTCGCTGAGGTTCTCGACGTCGAACCGCACGGTGGTGCGCTTGTCGGGCCGGTATTCGGCAAAGGCCGAGAAAAACGCCCCGCCGTTGAAACTCGAATCGAGTTCCTCGGTGCGGTAGAATGTGATCGGTGCGGTCCCCGATGCGGTCACACCCGCCGACCAATTGCCCGCGTCACGGCGCAGATCGAGGTTCCATCGCCATTCGGGCCAGAAGCCGCTCCACCCGCGCTGCATGCCGCTGAGCGGATCGGTCACCCGGGTGCGCTGCAAGGTCCCGTCGGCGCGCAGGCGGAAGCCCTTGAGCCCGATCCGGTTGAGCGGCGTATCGAGCGTCGCTTGCGCGAACAGCCGCGTGCCGTTGCCGATGTTGCCGGGTGCGTCGAACCCGTCATCGGTCAGCACGCGGTCCTGCAGCAGCGTCACCCGGTCATGCCCCAGCTCCAGCTTGGCGAGGCCGGTGCCGAGCAGCGGATGTTCGACCGTAGCGCGAAACTCCCAGCTGCGCTGCGGCTGGAGATCGGCGTTGCCGCCATTGACGCGGAGGTTGGACAGCTCGGCGCTGGAGATGAAATCGTAGAAATTGAGTTGCGAGACGGTGCGCCGCGCAATCAGCTGGATGTGCCACCCGTTCGCCGGAGTGAGATCGAGGGTCATATTGGGCTTGAGAAAGCCAAGCGAGCGCTGCGCCCCGGTATCGCCGCTGACCGTCAGCCGCGAGGTTTCATAGGCCAGCCCGCCATCGATGCGCACACCTTTGGCCACGGCCCGGCCCGCCTTAAAATAGCTTTCGGTGCGGGTCTCGGCCACGGTCGCCTGGTCCACCGGCAAGTCGATCCGGGTCCGCACGCCGGCATTGTCGAGCAGGAACAGGTCGGTCGCATCGGTCAGCCGGTTGTAGGCGACCTCGCTTCCGAGTTCGACCGACAGGCCGAGCAGCTTGGCTTTCGACCAACTGAGGCGGCCGAGCGTCTCCTGATAGCGCGAGTCCGACAGTTGCTCGAACCCGCCGGTCACGGCTTCGCTCACGCGGTTCAAGCTGGCGTCGTAGGTGTTGCGGTGGCGGCGGTTGAGCAAACCGACGAATTTGAGCGCGCCGCCGCCCAATGGGCGAGTCACATCCCCGCCCACCTCGATGCCGGTGTTGCGATGCTTCTGGAACAGGCGGTCGTCACGGACCGGGCCGCTCGCCGGAGTGACGTGGTTGGTCTGGGTGAGGTCGAAGCGGTTGGGCGCGAACCGGCCATTGAGATGGAACGCCCGGTCGGGGGCCGACTCGATCCCCAGATTGCCCGAAACATAGGGCTCACGCGGGTGGTATGCGTTGACCTTGCGGCGAAATTCCAGCTGCGCCCCGGTCGCGCTGTCGGTGAGGCGATCGAAGCCCTCCTCGGTATTGTCATAGCGGCCCGTGCCGGCCGCGAGGTTGACGCTGAAATGGCCGCGTTTGAGCAGCACCGAACCTTCGGCGTTGGGTATGATTTCGCCGCCGTAAATGCGCCGTGCCTTGAGTGTGATGTTGCCATCGGCCCCGCCGCCTGCGGTCAGGATCACGTTGAGCACCTGGCTCTTGCCCGCATAGTCGGAGCCGTAGAGATCGCCCGGGCCGACCTCCACCCGCAGCACCCGGCTGGCCGGGATGCGCGCGAGCAGGGTCTCGAGCGAATCCGATTTGGATGAAGGCCGGGCACCGTTGAACACGACATTACCGGCCGCACCGGCGAACCCGCGAACGTTCTCGTTGCCGAGATCGAGGTTGAAGCCCGGGACCTGCCGGGCAATGTCGAGCGCGGTGGCGGGGGCAAAGGCCTTGAAGAAATCGGCTCCATAGGCGGTGGTGCGCGAAGTCGGTTCGGCCGTCTGGGCGAGGGCAGGGGCCGCGCAGGCCAGTGCTGCGGTGGTGAACAGCAGGATCGCAGCGCGGCGGCGTCCCCCTCCGAATTTGTGTGGTTCCCTCATGCCCTGTTGCTCGCGCCGGACGGTGCAGGCCGCAAGCGCCATTCGCCCAACCGCCGTTGGTCGGATGCGAGCGACTTGGGAAAGGGGACGAACGACGGGAGATTGGCGATGGTGGGCCCGGCAGGACTCGAACCTGCGACCTAGCCGTTATGAGCGGCCAGCTCTAACCAACTGAGCTACAGGCCCACTTTCGCCTCGCGCCGGGTAGCTTGGCGGATGAGGCTAGGCAAGCTCCACCGAAGCGAT
>JANOOJ010000249.1:0-2914 GCA_031421295.1 Novosphingobium sp. | reverse complement strand
CGCAGCGCTGGGATTTCTGGCGTCGCTCTATCCGCTGCTGCGCGACAGCGATCCCGCCGCGATCCGCCGCCACGCGCAGGATAACGACGCCAACCGGGCGTTGGTGCTGGTGTTGACGACCGGGCTTACGCTGGTGGTCATGGCCGCGATTACCGGCGAGCTGCCGGGCGCGCAGCGCCATGAATGGCCCGCAATCGCGAAGCTGGTGGGGACACTGCTGCTGACCTGGCTGTTCGCCAATGCGGTCTACACCCTGCACTACGCCCATGTCTTCTACGCGCGCGACCCCAAGAACGGCGGCGATGTCGGCGGGCTGGACATTCCGGGCACCAAGACGCCCGACTACCTCGATTTTGCCTATTTCGCCTTCACGCTGGGGATGACCTTCCAGACTTCGGACACCAAAATCACCCTGCGGCCCTTGCGCCGGATTGCGCTGCTGCACTGCTTTGCCGCGTTCATCTTCAACTTGGGGGTGATCGCGTTCACCATCAACGCCCTTAGCGTCGGCAAATAGGCGTTGTTACACCGCAGCGCGGGGGTTAGGAGCGCGCGATGCGTATCGATCTGATCCCCGCCGGGGCCAACCCGCCGCACGAGCTCAATATCGTCATCGAAGTGCCTATCGGCGGCGAGCCGATCAAATACGAGCTCGACAAGGCCTCGGGCGCGTTGTTCGTCGACCGCATCCTGCACACGCCGATGCGCTATCCCGCCAATTACGGCTTCGTCCCCCACACGCTGGGCGAGGACGGCGACCCGCTCGATGCGCTGGTCATCACCCGCTCGCCGATCGTCCCGGGCGCGGTGATCCGGGTCCGCCCGGTCGGCGTGCTGCTGATGGAAGACGACAAGGGCGGCGACGAGAAGCTGATCACCGTGCCGGTCGATTCGACCTTTCCCTATTACCGCGAAGTCGCGGGACACGAGGATCTGCCGCCAATCGTCACCCAGCAGATCGAGCATTTCTTCCAGCACTACAAGGATCTGGAACCCGGCAAATGGGCCAAGCTCAACGGCTGGGGCGACGCCGACACAGCCAAGCGGATCATCATGGAGGCAATCGAACGGGCGAAGGGGTGAGGCCCCCTCTTCCAACCTGCGCTAGCCGCCCAAGCGGCAATTTGCGGTATCCTTCTCCCGCAAGGGGAGAAGGTTTGGGGTTACACAACTATCCTCTCCCCTTGCGGGAGAGGAGCGAGACTTATGAGCGAAGCGAATTAGTCGCAGCGGAGAGGGTCTTCACTCCCCCGCGATCATCATCCCGTCCACCCGGATCGTCGGGACATTGATCGCGCGGTGCCATTCGAGATCGTTGGCCGGAACCAGTGCCTTGAACATGTCGAGCAGATTGCCCGCTATCGTGAACTCCGCCACCGGCCCCGCAATCGCGCCATTCACGATGCGAAAGCCTGAGGCCCCGCGACTGTAATCGCCGGTCACGCCGTTGACGCCGTGGCCGATCAGCTCGGTGACATAGACCCCGTCGGCGATATCGCTCATCAGCGCCTCGGGCGAAACCGTTCCCGCGCCAAGATGGATATTGCTGGCACTCACGCCCGGCGCTCCGCTCGCCCCGCGCGAGGCATGGCCGGTCGGAGCGGCGCCGAGCTGGCGGGCCGAGGCGCTCTCCATCAACCAGCCGGTCACCCGGCCCGCTTCGACCAGATTGCGCGCCGCGGTGGGCAATCCCTCACCATCGAACGGGCGCGAGCGCAGCCCGCGCGTCCGGTGCGGCTCGTCGGCAATGACGATCGCAGTGTCGAAGATTTGCTCCTCCAGCCGGTCGAGCAGGAAGCTGGAACGGCGCGCGATCGCCGCGCCCGAAATCGCGCCGAGCAGATGACCGATCAGGGTGCCGCCGACGCGCGGGTCGAATACCACCGGCATTGGTCCGCTCTTGAGGCTGCCGGGGTTGAGCCGGGCGACCGCGCGCGTGCCGGCCAGTTCGCCAATTTCCTGCGGGCTGGACAAATCGGTCGCATAGCGCGCCGAGCGCCAGCCGTAGTCGCGCTGCATCCCCGCGCCTTCGCCCGCAACGACGCTGGCCGAAAGCCCGTGGCTGGTGGTCGAATAGGCACCCGAAAACCCGTGGCTGGTGGCGAGCGCAAAGGTGCTGCGTCCGGCACTCGCTCCGCCGCCTTCGCTGTTGGTCACCCCCGGCACCGCGCGGGCGGCGTCCTCGGCCGCCTGCGCCAGTTCGCGCAGGCGCGCGGGCGCGGGCTCGGCCGGGTCGGCCAGGTCGAGCGCGGGCCACTCGCCGCGCATCAGGAGTTCCTGGGGTGCGAGACCTGAATAAGGGTCCTCGGGCGCGGCCCGCGCCATCGCCACCGCACGCGCCGCCAGTTCCTCCAGCGCGGCATCGCCAAGATCGCTCGAGGCGATGCTCGCCGAACGCTGCCCGACCAACACCCGCAAGCCGATATGCTCGCTTTCGGAGCGTTCGACATCCTCGAGCAGCCCGAGCCGGACCGACACGCTTTCCGAGGCATCGCCGACATAGACGGTATCGGCGGCATCGGCCCCGGCCCGCCGCGCGAGGGTCAGCAGCGCAAGGGTCCGCTGCCGGGCGGTCTGGGGATCGAGCATGGTGGGTGGGAAACTCCGGGAAGGCAGGAGCCGCCGATCTAGGGGGCTATCCAGCCCAGCGCAATATCACCCGGTCGGGGCGCTCAGGCGAAGACCATCGCCAGCAGCTTGAACAGCCCGGTGACTGCGAATGGCAGCCCGATTGCCAGGAACCACAGCATCAGCCGGTCGCGGCGATAGGCGCTGCGCCTCGCGGGATGGGCGGCATCGGCTTCGCCCAGCAGGTTCCAGCGGCGTTCGAACAGTCGTCAGTCGGGTATGATCGCGGCTACCAGCATGACTAAAGTGAAATACGTCAGGATTGAGCCGCCGCGTCAGTTCAAGG
>JANOOJ010000248.1:0-5798 GCA_031421295.1 Novosphingobium sp. | reverse complement strand
GGGCGTCGATGTCGATGCGCGCAAGGTCGGCAAGGATATATCCGAAGCAATCTTCGCCCAGCCCAACAACACCACTGTGTTTCAGTCCGACGTGCCTGCAACCGGCGCCAAGGTTATGATGGGCAAGGTCCTCGACGGGGTCGCTGAACATATGACCGGGATGGGCGAAAAGGGCTTCATCGTCTCTGATGCGGTCGAACCGACCCGCGAGAGCATCGTTGCCGCGCTCAAGGATACGGGTGCCGAAGTCCTGCTCAATTTCCTCCCCGTGGGTTCGGAAGACGCGACCGAGTTCTACATGGAATGTGCGCTCGATGCCGGGGTGGCGGTGGTCAACTGCATGCCCGTATTCATCGCCAGCCGCCCCGAATGGGAGCGTCGCTTCGCCGAAAAGCGCATCCCGATCGTCGGCGACGACATCAAGGCGCAGATCGGTGCGACCATCGTCCACCGGGTGCTGTCCAGCCTGTTCGGCGCGCGCGGCGTCGATATCGGGCGGACCTATCAGCTCAACACCGGTGGCAACACCGATTTCATGAACATGCTCGACCGTCAGCGGCTCGGCAGCAAGAAGACCTCGAAGACTGAAGCGGTGCAGGCGATGCTCGCGCAGCGACTGGCTGATGAGAACATCCACGTCGGTCCGTCGGACTATGTGCCGTGGCAAAAGGACAACAAGCTTTGCTTCCTGCGGCTCGAAGGCAACCAGTGGGGCAACGTCCCGATGAACCTCGAGCTTCGGCTTTCGGTCGAGGACAGCCCCAATTCGGCGGCCTGCGTGATGGACGCGATCCGCTGCTGCAAAGTCGCGCTCGAACGTGGTGAGGGCGGCGCGCTGATCGGCCCCTCGGCCTATTTCTGCAAGCATCCGCCACAGCAGTTCAACGACGATACCGCCGCGCAGATGGTCGAAGAATATGTAGCGGAATCGGCACTGGCGGCGGAGTAACCCCGCCCCGGTTTCCGGGAGGATAGAATGGACGCGCTAATCATCGCTGCGGGATATGGCACCCGGCTGCGCGAAATCGCCGATTCCAAGCCGCTGGCCCCGGTGGCCGGGGTGCCGCTGCTCGAACTCGGCGTGCGCCAGGCGCGCGCGGCGGGGGTCGAACGCGTGGTGGTGGTGACCGGGCATCATGCGGTCGAAATCGAGAAATTCCTGCCTGCCCTGTCCGCCCGCGTGGGAATTCCGGTGGTCTCCGAAAGGATGCAGCACTGGTCGACCCCCAACGGTCATTCGGTCATGGCCGGCGCTGCGCGGATCACCAAAATGGGTGGCGGCGACTATCTATTGCTGATGGCCGACCACATCTTCGATGGTTCGATCCTTCCGCGACTGGCGCGCGCAGGCACGACGAGCCGGGGCGTGACGCTTGCCATCGATCGGCGCACCGATAACCCACTTATCGACCCCGATGACGCGACCTGGGTCAAAACCGATTCCGATGGGCGGATCGAGTCGATCGGCAAGCAGATTGCGCAACGCGACGCGGTCGATTGCGGCGCGTTCCTGGCGACGCCCGAACTCGCGCAGGCCATCCGGGCCGCCATCTCCGAGGGCAGGCCGGGCAGTCTGTCCGATGGCATGCAGCGCTTGGCCGCTGCGGGCCGCGCGGCGACCATGGATATCGGCGAAGCATGGTGGCTCGACGTGGACGATCCACATATGCACGCGATTGCGGAGCAACAGGCACCGTCGATGCTGCCGGAAATCTACGCCTCCGCGCCAGCCTGACGGCTGGAAGCGGCACCGGCCGCAGCCAACTCCGCGGTCACTCGGACAATTACGGGTACTTCATCTGGATTCGCGTGGTCAGCCCGGTGCGCGGCACATCAAGCCGGACCGAGCGAAACGATGGCAGCCCGGCCAGCGTGGCGGGATTGTTGGTAAACCCGTAACCTTCTGCGGGCAGCCCGATCCCGGTCCGGTCGAAGCTCTGGTTGGCGTTGGCGTCGTGGTAGATCGCCAGTGCATAGACCCCGGGCTGCGGCACGAAGATGCACGCGCGCGTGGTCCCGGCGGTGGCATTGACCCGGCCGACATACATCGAGCCGCGCTTGACCAGGAACTTGCGGCTGTTGTCGGCGTAGAGCGTCACCGCCACCAGCCCGTCGCCCGACTGGACGCCGCTGACCACGACATTGAGCCAGGTCTGGCTGGCTGGGCCGGTGCATCCCGCAGGCGCGCTAGCCGGTGCCGACGCCCCGCCCGATGCGGCGGCGGTGAGCAGCATTCCCCCCACAGCAAGCGCAGGAATGGCCGCGGCGCGGAAACGTCTCGGCAAACTCATCGTGTTCAATCCTGATCTGGAAGGGGGGTGCCGGACCTGCGGGCGCGGCGCAATGGCAACTTGTGCATTCAATTCCGGTTGGGTTCGCAGCGGTGAATAGCGGCTGAATTAGGCCAAAATGCGATTGGGCCGCAAGTCTCGGCTGTCCCGCCGCCTATCCGGATTGCACGTCGGCCTGGTTGCGCCCGGTCATGAACTGGACGTAGCGCGCCATCGCCAGCGCGCGCGGCAGGGTGAAAGCGCAGGGGAAATACACCGAATCGTCGAGCGAAGACTGCTCCGGCCAGTTGTCGAGCGTCTGGTCGAGCACATCGAAATCGATAAACCGATCGATCGCCGGGTCGGCTCTTGCCGCCTTTACCGCCGCGCGCATCTCGGGGACACGCGGGGTGAGCAGGGCGTGCCAGTCGGAATACTGGACCCCAATAGTCCGGCTGGTGCGCTGGGCCTCGGGCATTTCGCCACGCCCCAGTTCGCGCGCCAGCCACCGCATCACCCCGTCTCGCATAAACATTTCGGTCGGCAGGCCGGTGCAGAACGCAAACAACGGACGATAGGCCGGGACATCGCGCAGCCGCACTTCATAAAGCTGCTCCAGCCCCTGTAGATAGTCGGAGGATTCTATATCGCCGCGGGCCAGCTGGTCGATTCGCAATTGCTGGCGCGACGCATATTGGTCGCGCTCAAAGCTGACCCCGGCGGCGCGCGCGCGCGCCACGACATCATCTTCGGCCAGCGCGGATAGTCGCAATCCGGCAATGCCGACATTCAGGGGCTGGGTATCTTTGCCCAATATCCCCCGTAGCAGTTTCCACCAGCGATCAGGCAACATCGGGACGAGCGCGCGCGACAGGAACCGGCGGTGCAGCGCCCGTTTGCCGATGTCGTCGGCGGCCAGTGCCCGATAGAGTTGGCCCCAGCGCAGGCGGCGGAAATATTCGCTGTAACCCCAGTCACCCCAAGAACTGAACGTCGTTTCGCCCAGGTCCGACGACAGGATAATGTCGCAGCCTTCGTCGCGCGCAGCCTGGAACAGCCCGTGAAAGCGAAAGTTCATCGGCAGGCAGCTTTGTCCGGTTCCCATCGCCTGGAACATCGTCTCGAGACGATGATCGAACTGGATATTTTCATTGCTTATGAAGTGCGGCTCAAGCCGGGGATGCAGTGCGGCAAAAGCTTCGACCCCGGCTTGTTCGTTGAGGCAGCGAAAAGGAACCTCGGACTGGGTACAGCCGGCCGTGGGAATATTGGTGAAACTCTTGAGGCGCTGCTGGGGCGGGAGAACGCGCAGCACCCGGGCTGCAACGTTCGAGCTGTCAAGCCCGGCTGAAAGCTGGACCCCCGGCTGGCGCGCGCCAGCGATCGCCACGCGCGCCGCTTCTTCCAGCAAGTGATCGGCTTCGGCGACAAGGTCTGCTGGCTCGCCGCGATTGGTGCCGTGGCGCTGGCGAAGCGGATCGAAGAAGCAGTGCGTGCGGCGCTCGCCCGGGGCCAGGTGGACGACGCTGCCCAGCCCGACCCGCCACGAACCCAACAGGAAGTCCTCATCCTCGGTCGGGTTGAAATAAAGCGCGTCGACCATCTTGCGCGAGTTGAGCCGCCGCTCCAGCCCCATCAACTCAAGGGCGCGCGGGACCGATGCGGCCCCGATCGAATCGGCAGTATGGAAATAATGCAGCGGCGGCGCGCGCAAGGCGCTGCGCGCCAGCCGGGCCAAGCGGGTCTGCGGATCGTGGAGGATGGTGCAGTAGTGACCGAGCAGATGATCGTCGGCGTCGTCTTCCCAGCGATCTACCGCCGCGCCATAGACCGCAGCAGGATCGGCGCCATCCACCCCCAGCTCGGCAGCGATGGCCGCGCAATTATCAAACCAGCCGTGGAACAGCACCAGTCGGCCCGATGCGGCGCGCGCTGGGAACCATTGCCGCCATTGGGGCGGTTGCTTCGCGCGCAGGTGGCGGGGCGGCAGCCGGTCAACCGATGGCAGCTTGGCGAGCACAGAGTGGTGATTATGCCAGACCGGGGCGGCGATCTGGGCGAAGAGCCCCAACGACGCCGCAATGCTAGAACCGAAACCGGTCTCAGCAGATTTCGGGCCCGCGTAAAAGGCCAGCATCAGACAATTCCAGAGGAGCGGTTCGCCGTCCAGCCCGGCGCATTGCTGCCAAAAATTCGATTATGAATCGGCGAAACCGGCAGACACACCATTGGAGTTGATCAACTTGGGGCCCGCGACATCGGCAATCTTGCCGAGCCTGACGAGCACGGGCGTGGTCCATTCGGCCTTGGGCGCGGGTTTCTTGGTCATGCAGCTATCCCTCAATCTTCGCCCAGTCGGCGCGCAACGGCGCGCTTCGCACTGGTTTCGCGCGGTTAATGCGGTATTTTCCTTCTGGGCGCAACTGCGAAGTAGTTCAGCCGTGCAGGACCAATGTGGCGATCCATGGGCCGGGCAATTCGCCGATCACGATGGCGCTTTCGCACTCGACCCAGGCGTGGAGATCGTCGATTCTACCCCTTTGCGCGACCGGGCGGACGGCCAGTTTCAGGGTATAGGGCACCCCGGCGCCTTGCAGCAGCCAGGCCAGCGCCATTGCCCTTGGCAGGCACTTGGCAGCGAAGAACGGCAGGCGGGTTGCTGCGCGCTCGACATGGGCGGCCAAGCGCCTCGCTTGCAATACCGCTTCCGGATCGGCAGTTCCGGGTGGATCGCCATCGATCCGGCCCAGCGTAGTTCGCCACCACCCGAACGGAACCAAGCCAACCGCGAGGCGCGCGGCGCAGAGCAATAGCATCGCTTGCCCGGTTCGCGTGCGTAACCGCCAGGCTTCAGTCGGTCGCAAGCAGCCCCGCCCCGGATAGCTGGGCGAGGAAGGCCTCGACTTCATCTGCAATGGCGTCGCGCGGCGCGGTATAGTGCTGGGCCAGGGCGTCGATGATCGCCGCCTTGTCATGCGTTCCGTCGATCAGCCCCCAGATGTCCCGCGCGGTCCCGGTGAGCGAGAAGAAATCGCCGCTGTCGAGGCTCATCACCACCACCTCGTCGTCGATCACGGTCTCGCTGAAGTGGCCGACTGCCCTTGCGAGCGCGCTCATGATCCGGTCACCAGTCGTTCGGCCAGTCGCAGGCTTTCGCCGAACCGCGCCGTGTCGCGCGGACGGATGAGGCGGGACATAGCGATCTGCGCGGCGATCCGCGCCTGAATGGCGAAGCGCCCGGCCAGATCGAGCTGCTGCCCCAGCGCGAACAATTCGGCGGTGTAATGGTCGTCGGTCAGCCGCGCAAAGCGCTCCGCCCCGGTGACCGACAACAGCGCGGGTTCGGGACCCTCCTCAAGAAACACCAGCCGTGCGAGCGGCAGCGGTTCGCGGACATCGCCGGCGGGCGGCGCGGCATAGAACTTGTCGATCATCGCGCCGACCTTCTCCTGCTGCGCCGCACCGGTCAAGCCGATTGCCTCGGCCGAGAGCTTGAGCCGCTTGTGACCCGGCAGGCAGACGATCTGT
>JANOOJ010000247.1:0-9209 GCA_031421295.1 Novosphingobium sp. | reverse complement strand
AAGGGCGCGGACATCGTGCTGGGGATCCAGGGGCCCGATGTTGCGCTGCTAAACGGGGCCAACGCGGGGGCATGGGTTGTCGCCGGGCTCGACCCGTTTGGTCAGCGGGCCAAAATCGACGCCTATGCCGCGGCGGGTTTTGAAGCATTGGCGATGGAATTCATGCCGCGCATCACCCGGGCGCAATCGATGGACATCCTTTCCAGCCAGTCGAACCTCGCCGGCTACAAGGCGGTGATCGCGGCGGCGGACGCCTATGGCCGCGCCTTTCCGATGATGATGACTGCGGCGGGGACGGTCAGCGCTGCCAAGGCCTTTGTCATGGGCGTGGGCGTGGCGGGGTTGCAGGCGATCGCCACCGCGCGGCGGCTGGGCGCGCAGGTCAGCGCCACCGACGTGCGCTCGGCGACCCGGGAACAGATCATGTCGCTCGGGGCCAAGCCGGTGTTCGTCGAGAGCGTCGCGGGTATCGAGGGTGAAGGCGCGGGCGGCTATGCCACGGAAATGTCGGAAGAATACCAGAAGGCGCAGGCCGAGCTGGTCTCCGCCCACATTGCCAAGCAGGATATCGTGATTACAACCGCACTCATCCCGGGTAAAAACGCACCCAGACTGGTCACAGACGCACAGATCGCCACCATGAAGGCGGGCAGCGTGATCTACGATCTGGCGGTGGCCCAAGGGGACGGGACTGGCGGTAATGTCGAAGGCTCGAAGCCCGATGAGGTGGTGGTCAGGCACGGGGTCAAGATCATCGGCTTTGCCAACACCGCGACGCATCTGGCGGCAGATGCGTCGGCGCTGTTTTCGCGCAACCTTTACAACTTCCTCTCCGCCTTTTGGGACCAGGAAGCGGGACGCCCGGTGCTCGACGAGGAAATCGGCAACGCGGTGCGGCTGACGCAGGGCGGCAAGGTTGTGCATGAGAGGTTACTGGGGTGAGGGGGCGTCTATCCATGAACCTCCCCCATCGGGGGAGGGGAACCGTGCAGCGGTGGAGGGGGGCGGACAAGAGGCGCGCGATAGCGCGCAGCCGCTATCGCGGCTTTTTTTTGGTTCAGCCCCCCACCGGCTCGCTGCGCGCTCCACCTCCCCCGGTGGGGGAGTTTCTAAGAAATGTATGACCACGCATCCGGGACGGTGCAGCGCGCGCGCAAGCAGCGTAGGGAGATGTCGCTCCCCGAAGCTCTGCTGTGGCGCTTGCTGAAGTCAAAGCCGATGGGCGTGAAGTTTCGCAACCATCACCCTTTGGGCGATTACGTGGTCGACTTCCTGTGTTACGCGGCGCGAACGGTATTCGAGATTGACGGGATTTCGCACGACATGGGCGATCAGCCCGAGTTTGACCTCCAACGGGACCTTGAGCTGAAAACGCTGGGATACAAGATCGTTCGCATCGCCGCTTCCGACGTTCTCCGAGATCCCGAAGCCGTCGCTGAATCGATGGTTAGCTATTGCCTTGACAGGCCCCCACCGTCAGCCCTGCGGGCTGCCACCTCCCCCAAGGGGGGAGGATTTTCTGGAGTCGCTCGATAACATGGACTTCATCTCGATCCTCTCGATCTTCGTTCTCGCCTGCTTCGTGGGCTATTACGTGGTGTGGTCGGTTACCCCGGCGCTGCACACGCCGTTGATGGCGGTGACCAATGCGATTTCCTCGGTGATTATCGTCGGGGCGCTGGTGGCGAGCGCGGCGGGGACGGGGCTGTCGAGCTGGCTGGGGCTGGCGGCGGTGGCGATGGCCTCGGTCAATATCTTCGGCGGGTTCGCGGTCACCGCGCGGATGCTGGCGATGTACAAGAAGAAGGAACGCGTGGCTCCCCCCGCACCTCCCAAGGTCGAGGGCTGAGCCGATGGAGCATGTGATCCTGCCGGCCTGGGCGCTGCTCGCCTACCTCGCTTCGGGGGTGCTGTTCATCCTCGCGCTGCGCGGGCTGTCCTCGCCTGCGACCTCGCAGCGTGGCAACCGGCAGGGGATGGCGGGGATGGCAATCGCGGTCGCCGCCACCATGTCGCTCGCCGCGCCGATTCCGCCGGGTTCGGTGATCCCGCAGCCGTCGCCCGAAGATCTGGTAGTGCTCGGCAAAATTCTCGCGGCGATTGCGCTGGGCGGCGGGATCGGCTGGCTGATCGCGCGGCGGATCAAGATGACCGACATGCCGCAGCTGGTCGCGGCGTTCCACAGCCTCGTGGGTCTCGCGGCGGTGCTGGTCGGCTGGGCAGCCTATCTCAATCCCGAGGCTTTCGGGATTCTCGGCGCGGACGGGACGATCAATCCGGTCAGCCGGGTCGAAGCCGGGCTCGGCATCGCCATCGGGGCGATCACCTTTTCGGGTTCGATCATCGCCTTCCTCAAGCTCGCGGGCAAGATGAGCGGTGCGCCGATCATGCTGCCGGGTCGGCACGTCATCAACCTCGGCACGCTGGCTGGAATCGTCGGGCTGACCGGCTATTTCACCCTGGATCAGTCGCTGTGGGTGATCGCCACGGTCACCGTGCTGGCCTTCATCATCGGCTTCCTGCTGATCATCCCGATCGGCGGGGCAGACATGCCGGTGGTGGTCTCGATGCTCAACTCCTATTCGGGCTGGGCGGCGGCGGCGATGGGCTTCACGCTCCACAACACCGCGATGATCATCACCGGGGCGCTGGTCGGAAGCTCGGGCGCGATCCTCAGCTACATCATGTGCCGGGCGATGAACCGCAGCTTCATCTCGGTGATCGCGGGCGGCTTCGGCGTGGTCTCCTCCAGCGGCGATGCGGCCAAGACCGACCGTCCGTGGAAGCGCGGCAGCGCCGAAGATGCCGCCTTCCTGCTGGGCGAGGCCGAGCAGGTCATCATCATCCCCGGTTACGGCATGGCTGTGGCGCAGGCGCAGCACGTGCTGCGCGAAATGGGCGACCAGCTCAAGGCCAAGGGCGTCCGCGTCAAATATGCGATACACCCGGTCGCAGGGCGCATGCCCGGCCACATGAACGTGCTGCTGGCCGAAGCCAACGTGCCCTACGATGAGGTGTTCGAGCTGGAGGACATCAACGGCGAATTCGCCCAGACCGATGTCGCCTTCATCATCGGCGCCAACGATGTGGTCAACCCGGCGGCCAAGACCGACAAGACCAGCCCGATCTACGGCATGCCGGTGTTCGATGTCGAAAAGGCCAAGACCATCATGTTCATCAAGCGCAGCATGGGCGGGGTCGGCTATGCCGGGGTCGACAACGATGTGTTCTACATGGACCAGACCATGATGCTGCTCGCCGATGCGAAGAAGATGGTCGAGGATATTGTGAAGGCGTTGCAGCACTGAGTTCCAGCCCCCACCCCACCCCCGACCGCCCTGAGCTTGTCGAAGGGTCGTTCTTGCTCTTGGGCTGGGCGCGTGGGAAGAAGTGAAGGACAGCCCTTCGACAGGCTCAGGGTGGACGGAGTTTGGTGATGCGTTGGGTTTTGGCCGCTGGCCTGGTACTCGTCCTCTCAGGCTGCGTCTCCAAACTCGCCTATGGGCAAGTCAGGAGCGCGATGGTCGATGCCGGGCTGTCCGATGCCAACGCCGCCTGCATGGCGAACCGGATGACCGACCGGCTGAGCCTCGGCCAGTTGCAGAAGCTCAAGCAATTGAAAGGCGAGAAGCGCTCGCTGTTCGATTACGTCACGGCGGTGCGTCGGGTCGGGGATACCGAGGCGGTCGAGGTGACCGCGAGTTCGGCGGCACTCTGCGCGACCGGGCTGGCCCCGGAGAAGCGGTAGGCTCGACGCAGCAGCACTGCTCGCTGTGCGGCGGTTTGGGCTAGCGGAAACTGGTTCACGCGGAGACGCGGAGGCGCAGAGCGGATTCGTGCGCCGCAGGCGCTTTCAATGCCCTCAACTATTCCTCATCGTGCGAAGTCGGATTTTCTAACGGCTTCGCATTTCGCGCAAAATCTCTGCGCCTCCGCGGCTCCGCGTGAAAAAACTTTCTTGCTTGCCTCGCTTCCAACACTCGGTTGACTTACACCGCTGTCAGTCCATCATCCCGACCATGAGGATGACTGGAACCCTGATCGCCGCGGCCTCGGCGCTTGCCCTTGCCGCCCCCCTCCATGCCAAAACCATCGAAGTCGCCGCCGGAGACGGCGCGCAGACGCGGTTGCAGGAGGCATTGATTGTCGCCGTGCCGGGCGATGTCGTCAGTATCGGGCCGGGGCGCTTCGTGCTGACCGACGGGCTCTCGCTCGATGTTGCCAACGTCACGGTGCGCGGGGCGGGGATGGAAGCGACGGTGCTCGATTTTACCGGACAGAAAGGCGCGGGCGAGGGGCTGCTGGTCACCTCGGACGAGGTCACCCTGCGCGATTTCGCGATCGAAAACACCAAGGGCGACGGGATCAAGTCCAAGGGCGCGGACAACATCGTCTATTACCGCGTCCGGACCAGCTGGACCGGCGGGCCCAAGGAAACCAACGGGGCCTATGGCATCTATCCGGTCGAAAGCACCGGGGTGCTGATCGACGGGGTCAAGGTCTCGGGCGCGTCCGATGCGGGAAGTTATGTCGGGCAAAGCAAGGACATCACGATCCGTCATTCACTCGCCGAGGGGAATGTCGCGGGGATCGAGATCGAAAACAGCCGGAATGTGCTGGTGCTCAGCAACTACGTCACCCGCAACACTGGCGGCATCCTGGTGTTCGACTTGCCCGCGCTGCCAGTGATGGGCGGGGGAAATGTAATGGTCGGCGGCAATCTGGTGGTCGGCAACGACACCCCCAATTTCGCGCCCAAAGGCAACATCGTCGCCAGCGTCCGCCGCGGCACCGGAATCATGGTCATGGCCAACGACCACGTGGAGGTCATTGCCAATCAGCTCGACGCGAACCCGACCGCGCACATTATGGTGATCACCTATCCGTTGCCATTCACCGACCAGCGCTACAATCCCGTGCCGCGGCAAATCACGCTGGCCGCCAACAGTTTCGGGCGTGGAGGGTACGATCCACAGCTGCCGGGTGCTCCGGCGCTGCTGGCCGCGTTCGGCGGGTCGTTGCCGCCAATCTTGTGGGACGGTCTGGGCGAGCCGCCGCAGGCAATGAACAGCGCCAATGCCAACGCATGGTCGCTCAATCTACCCAAGCAAGGAGCCGATCCGGCGCAAGCCCGTCCAGCGCCGTTCCATTTGCCGGATTGGGTTCGGACGCCGCCGGGCACTACACCGCTGCCGCGTAAGGGTGCTCCGGAAGCCCTGGATGCCCGACTAACTCCATGAGAGTGCTGCTTGCGGCGCTTTTTCTGACAGGTGCGGCGGTCACTGCCGCGACCCCTGGCACCGGCGTGCGCGACGCGGCGGTGATCGGCAGCGCCTTTCCCGCCACCCTTACCGAATTCGGCTTCTTCACCGATCCCGCCGCCAACCGCCCGGCGGCGGGCGTCACGCCGTATCGCCTGAACACCCCGCTGTGGTCCGACGGGACGGAGAAGCATCGCTTCCTCTATCTGCCGCCGGGCAACCGCGCGACCGCGCGCGGCGAAGGACTGCTCGATCTGCCGGTCGGGGCGGCGCTGATCAAGACGTTCGCCTTCGGTGCGCGCAAGATCGAAACGCGCGTGCTGCTCCACCGCGCCGAGGGCTGGGTTGCGTTGCCCTACCAATGGAACGCGGCGCAGACCGAAGCACGGCTGGTGCTGGCCGGGGCGCGGGTCGCGCTCACCACGCCGACAGGTCAGGCGATCTCCTATGCCATCCCCAACAAGAACCAGTGCAAGGAATGCCACGGCTTGTCGGGCGCCGTCGTGCCGATCGGGCCGAAGGCGCGCAATCTCGATCCAGCGTGGCTCACCGCGCTGCACCGCGCCGGGCGGCTTGATCGGGTGCCGGTGGTGGCGCGGCGCGTACCGCTGTGGGAACAGCGCGCCAAGGCCCCCATCGCTGCCGCAGCGCGCGGCTATCTCGATGTCAATTGCGCGCATTGCCACAATCCGGTCGGCTCGGCCTCCAACTCGGGGCTCGACCTGCGCTGGGAGCAGGGCAACCCCGCTGCCTACGGCGTGAACAAGCGCCCGGTCGCGGCCGGGCGCGGTGCAGGGAACCTGCTGTTCGGCATCGTGCTGGGCGATCCCGACCACTCGATCCTGCTCTACCGCATGCGCAGCCTCGAAGGCGGGGTGGCGATGCCGGAACTGGGCAAGGCAACGCTCGACCCTG
Source organism: Novosphingobium sp. (assembly GCA_031421295.1). GTDB lineage: Bacteria > Pseudomonadota > Alphaproteobacteria > Sphingomonadales > Sphingomonadaceae > Novosphingobium. Next base: position 3,033 of record JANOOJ010000247.1, on the reverse strand, counting down.
AAGGGATCGCTGTGGTCGAACGTTGGGTCAGGGGAATGAAGCGATGAAGCGATTGGGCAAATGGCTGGCGGGCCTCGCAGTGCTGCTGGTCGCGGCATTCCTGATTTTCCGCACGCCAGACACCGTTCCGGCGGCGATGCGTGCCAAATATGGCGGCCCGCCGTCGCAATTCGTCGATCTGGGCGGCGGGCTGACCGTGCATCTGCGCGACGAAGGTCCGCGCGATGCCCCGGTTATTGTCCTGCTTCACGGGTCGAACGCCGATCTGCATACCTGGGACGCCTGGGCCGAGGCGCTCAAGGGCCAATATCGCGTGATCCGCTTCGATCAGATCGGCCACGGCCTGACCGGACCGCAGCCAAGCGGCGATTATTCACCCCAAGCGTTCGATGCGACAGTCGATGGCGTCGCGGCCAAGCTGGGATTGACCAAATTCGCGCTCGGCGGCAATTCGATGGGCGGCGGCAATGCGCTGCACTATGCGCTTGGCCACGGTGACCGGTTGACCGCGCTGGTGCTGGTCGACAGCGGCGGAGCCCCGCCATTCGGCAAGCAGCCGGGCAACATCGGCTTCACGCTGGCGCGCACCCCGGTGCTGCGCAATCTGATGCTCCATATTACGCCGCGCGCCCTGGTCGAACAGAGCTTGCAGCAGTCAGTCTACAATCAGGCCGTCGCCACCCCCGCCGCGGCCACCCGCTATTGGGAATTGTTGCGTTATCCCGGCAATCGTCCGGCAACGATCGACCGGTTCGGGCGCGGCTGGACCACCTTTGCGCAAACCGATTTGGCAGCGCTGAAACTACCGGCTCTTATCCTGTGGGGCGCGCACGACCGGATCATTTCGCCGGAGGCAGCACGGTGGTTCAACCAAGGCATCGGAGGCAGCGCTTTGATCGTCTATCCCGATGCCGGGCATGTCCCGCAGGAAGAGGTTGCACAGCGCAGCGCGGCAGATGTCGCGGCATTCCTGCAAGCCGTCGCAAGTGGCCCCCGCTGAACTGGACGCCGCGCGCGCTCGCGCGTAAGGGCGCGGCGAACGGGGGCCTACCATCCAGTTCCGGGAGACTTCGACCTTGCGCAAACTTGGCCTGATCGGCGGCATGAGCTGGCTATCGACCCGCACCTATTACGAGCACATCAACAAGATCGTCCAGGCGAGCGCGGGTCAGCTGGCCAGTGCGCCGCTGCTGATCGAAAGCCTTGATTTTTCCGACCTTGCGCGGTTGTCGACTGCCGAGGAATGGCAACATGCGGCCCAAGTCCTCTCCGCATCGGCGCAGCGGCTCGAAGCGGCGGGGGCGACTGCGCTCGTGATCGGCGCGAACTCGATGCACAAAGTCTATGACGAGGTTGCCGCCGCGGTCTCGATCCCGATCATCCACATCGCCGATTGCGTCGCCGAGCGGATGGTCGAGACGAAGGTGAAGAAGGCCGCATTGATCGGCACGCGCAACGTCATGCTCGAAAGTTTCTACCGCCAGAAGCTGATCGCACGTGATATCGAACTGCTGCCGCCCGAAATGGCGTTCGTCGATGCGCTCGACCGGATCATTTACGACGAGCTGATCCGCGGCAAGGCCAGCCGCCAGGCGCAGCGTGAGCTCAAGACGATCATCGTCGAGCTGCAACGCGATGGCGCGCAGGCGATCGTGCTGGGCTGTACCGAGCTGGAGATGATCGTGGACGTCGATGCCAATGTCCTGCCGATCTACGATTGCACGTGGATCCACGCCGAAGCCGCCGCCGCCTGGATTTTGGGGTGACCTGTGGCCCATCCGTCGTCCCGGGCTTGACCCAGGACCACTGGCCTCATCGACGCGAGCTCGCCCCAAGCGGCCCGCGATCCCCGCGTTCGCGGGGATGACGAATATACGCGCCCCCTACGCCTCCGATCCGGCGCGTTCGCGCGGGCGCGAGTTTCCGCTTGAGACCGCCCTGGCGCGCGGACCGCGCAGCGAATACCAGCGCGACCGTGACCGGATCGTCCATTCTATCGCGTTCCGGCGTCTGCGCCACAAGACCCAGGTGTTCATCGCCCCCGACGGCGATCATTATCGCGTCCGCCTGACCCACAGCCTCGAGGTCGCGCAGATCGGCCGCGTTATCGCCCGCGCGTTGGGGCTCGACGAGGATCTGACCGAAGCGCTGTGCCTGGCGCATGACATCGGCCATCCGCCGTTCGGCCACGCGGGGGAGGATGCGCTTCACGCCGCGCTCGAACCGTTCGGCGGGTTCGATCACAACGCCCAGTCGCTGCGCACGCTGATGCGGCTGGAGAGCCCGTATTGCGAGCATGAGGGGCTGAACCTCAGCTGGGAAGTGCTGGAGGGGCTGGCCAAGCACAACGGCCCAGTGGGCGCGGTCAATTGGGCGCTGGAAGAACTCGACCGGGCCTATCCGCTCGACATTCGCCAATGGCCCTCGCTCGAAGCCCAGGTCGCCGCGCTGGCCGACGACATCGCCTATGACAACCACGATATCGATGACGGGCTGCGCGCCGGGTTCCTTGAGCTCGACGATCTGCTCAGCCTCGATTTCATCGCCGAACAATGGCGCGCGATCGAGCGCAAGTTCCCCAATGCACCGCAGGACCGGCGCTTGCGCGAACTGGTCCGCAACCAGATCGGGCTGATGGTCAATGACGTGATCGATGAGACGCGCAGCCGCGCTGAGGGCTTTGCCACTGTCGATGAAATCCGCGCCGCAGGCCGTCCGACTGCGGCCTTTTCGGCGGAACTGACCGAGGCGGAGCGGCTCATCAAGCGCTTCATGTACGACAAGCTCTATTACCACCCCGATCAGCTCGCCGCCGCCAACCGCGCGCGCAAGGTCACCGCCGAACTCTACGCCGCCTTCGCGCAGGAGCCCAAGCTGATGGACGCCGGCTGGTTCGCACGACTGCCTGAATTCGAGCCCGAGCGCAGCCGCCATATCGCCGATTTCATTGCCGGAATGACCGATCGTTATGCACTATGGGCGCATGCCCGGATTTACGGGCCGACGCCGGAGAGCCTGAGCAATGTCTAAGGT
>JANOOJ010000246.1:0-4676 GCA_031421295.1 Novosphingobium sp. | reverse complement strand
CGGCCAGACCGGCGAGATCGGGGTGCTGCTAGACGGGCGGCGGATCAACGCCGCGCAAATCGTCAGCGGCTATCTTGGCGAAATGGCAAGCCGCACCGGAGCCGAACTCAGGCCAGTATCCCGACCCGCCGGCCCGCAGATCGTCGCGGCCAACTGGTACAATCCGAACCTCGACTACCGCTGGTTCACCACGCCCGCGATGATCACTGTGATCACTGCGGTGCTGATGATCTCGGTCTCGGCGCAGGCCGTTGCGCGCGAGCGCGAGTTGGGGACTTATGACGAGTTGATGGCGCTCCCGCTGCGGCCGATTGAGATATTGATCGGCAAGACTGCGCCCGCGTTTCTGGTCGGGCTGGTCAATGCCGCACTCTACGTTGGGTTGATACCATTGCTCTACGGCGTTCCGCTGGTTGGGTCGGTCGGGCTGTTGCTGCTCGGCGTTTTCTGCTTCTCGTTGTCGGTCACTGGGATCGGGCTGTCGATCTCGACTTTGGCGCAAACCCAGCAACAGGCGTTCCTTGGTGGCTTTTTGGTCACAGTGCCGCTTATCCTGCTGTCGGGATACGCCAGTCCGATCGACAATATGCCGACATGGCTACAATGGCTCGCGGCTGCCAATCCGCTCAGTCACATGTTGGCGATTTGTCATGGCACCTTCCTCAAGAACTGGTCGGCAGCCCTAGTTTTCAGCCATATATGGCCAATGCTGGTGGTCGCAACAGTAACGCTCAGCACGGCTACTGTACTGTTTCGCGCGCGCAGCGAGTGACGGGTTAAGGTTACCGTGACCCCTTCCGGGACTCGCTTCATCGCAATGGTAAAAATTTCCTTTGCCAAAGGAGTCGTCGCTGGCTTAGATTCCTCAAATACCGCGATAAATACCTAGGGGTCGTCAGGTGTTCGGGTCGGTGAGTGGGGACGTTATGGATCGGTTGTCGCACGGTCTGGATACAAGTGAGGGGGGCTTCGGTTTTCCCAATACACAATCTGTTGGGCTCGGGACGAACGAAGATTTTCTGATCGACCGGGCGATCCGCCGTCTTGCGGTGCCCGATGAACTCTACCGGCTGGCCGAACTCGATGTCCTTTACGACGAAGGCGATGAAGCGCTGTGGACCTTTATGCGTCCCGCCGGGCGCCCCAGCTTCACCCCGCCGATGCTCGGCGATTTCGACAATTGGCAGCGTCTGATTGCGGCGAATTTCGGCCCCGGCAAAGTGCCGCTCAAATTCCTGATCCTCGGCAGCCGCGCGCACGGGGTGTTCTGCTTCGGCGGCGATCTCGAATTGTTCGAGCAATTGATCCGCACCGGGGACCGCGCCGCGCTCGCCAATTATGGCTACCGCTGTGTCGATATTCTCCACCGTAACATCAATACGCTCGACCTGCCGATCCTCACCATCGGGCTGGTCCAGGGCCAGGCGTTGGGCGGTGGGTTCGAAGCCTTGCTGTCGTTCGACTTCGTCATTGCCGAGCGCGGAGCGACCTTTGGGCTGCCCGAAGTGATGTTCGGGCTGTTTCCCGGCATGGGGGCCCACGCAATCCTGACCCGCAAGCTGGGCAGTGCGATGGCCGACCGGCTGATTTCCTCGAACGAAACCTATAGCGCCGAACAGATGTACGATCTTGGCATCGTTCACCAGCTGGCCGAACCGGGGAACGGGGAGCAGGCGGTGCGCGAATTTGTTGCCAAGTCGAGCCGTCGCCATGCCGGACTGGTCGGCGCGCGGCGCGCTAGCCGCCTCGCCGCGCCGCTCCAGCTCGCGGAATTGCGCGCGATTGTCGATCAATGGGCCGATTCGGCGCTCAATTTGCGCGAGCATGATTTGCGCCTGATGCACCGGCTGGCCAGCGCGCAAGCCCGCTTGCCGAAGGTTGCTGCGGCAGCCTGAGCTTCGCCGAACGGCGGAGTCTCCGTAACCACCCGCAGAATTTGCGCGGATTTCGGGCGTCCGTGCTCCGACTCCACCGGACTGCTGGGCGGCAAAGCGTTGCGTCGATGCGTCGGTCTAATGATATGAGATATTGTAACATTACTTAGGTTCCGCTATCCGACCGTCAAGCCGGTGGTTCGCCGGCATTGGCCTCGCGCAGCATCCGGAACCCCCATGTCGATCAAATATTTCTCTGCCATTGCCGGTGCTACCGGCCTGATGCTGGGATCGAGCGTCGCGCTGGCGCAGGTCGCGCCGATCCCGGACGATGCCCCGCAGCGCGATGGCGAGCACCGCGACGCGCCGGACAAGGACATCGTCGTCACCGGCGTCCTGCAATCGTCGCGGCTCGACGCGCTTTCGGGAGTGGCGGTGGTGCAGGGCGCCGAGCTGACCCAGGCGACGCGCCCGTCGATCGGCGAGACCCTGGCGCACACGCCCGGGGTGTCTGCCACATCGTTCGGCCCAAGCGCCTCGCGACCGGTGCTGCGCGGGTTGCAGGGAGAACGGGTCCGCGTGCTGACCGACGGGATTGGCGCGGTGGACGTGTCCAACACTTCCGCCGATCACGCGACCATCGTCAATCCGCTGCTCGCCGAGCGCATCGAAGTGCTGCGCGGGCCGCAGTCGCTGCTCTACGGCTCATCGGCTATCGGCGGGGTGGTCAATGTTATCGACCGCCGCATTCCCAAGGCTGTGCCTGAATCGCCGTTCCATCTGGGGGCCATTGCCAGTTACGGTTCGGCGGCCAATGAGCGCGGCGGGGCTGCGACCATCGACATCCCGCTGGGTGGGGGCTGGGTCGCGCATGCCGATGGCAGCTATCTGCAAACCGACGATCTCCGGATCGGGGGCTTTGCACTGTCACCCGAGCTGCGCCGCGAGGCCTTGGCCAGCGCGCTGCTCCCGGTCGATCCCAGCGATCCCGAACCCATCGATTTCGCGGCCAACGCGGCAGTTGCGGGCAAGTTGCCCAACACCGCAAGCAAGACCTGGAACGCCGCGGCGGGCCTTTCCTATATCGGTGAAGGGGGCCAGATCGGCCTTGCCTACAGCCATTATGACAGCCTCTACGGCATCCCGATTCGCTACGCGACCAGGCGCGGACAAGGCGAGGAAGGCCCGCGGCTCGATGTTGCGCAAGACCGGGTCGATGCGCGGGTCCAGCTCGATCTGGGCGGCAGCTTCCTCGACAGCGCCAGTTTCCGCTATGCCTTTGGCGATTATCGCCACTTCGAGCTGGAAGAGGACGGCGCGATCGGCACCGCGTTCTACGACCAAGGCATGGAAGGCCGCCTCGAACTCAAGCAGGCCAAGCATGGGGCGTGGAGCGGTGCATTCGGTGGGCAGTTCCTGTTGCGCGATTTCGACGTGGTCGGGGATGAAGCCTTCCTGCCCAAAAACTCGACCGCGCAGCTGGGCGTGTTCACGCTGCAACAGCTCGATTTCGATCGCGTGAAGGTCGAGGCCGGGGTGCGCTTCGAGCATGGCACGGTGCGCTCGCAGCCACTGCCAACCCAGCTCGATTTTGTCGAAGCCGAGCGCCGCTTCGATACGCTGTCGTTCTCGGCCGGGGCCGCTTACAAGCTCAGCGACGGCTGGCGGATCGGGGCGAATTTCTCGCGCACCGCCCGCGCACCCGCCGCCGAGGAATTGTTCGCCAACGGGCCACATGCCGGGACCGAAGCGTTCGAGATCGGCAACCCCGATTTCAAGGTCGAAAAAAGCTGGGGCGGCGAGCTGATCCTGCGCGGCGGCGGCGATGGCTACCGGTTCGAGGCTTCGGCCTATCACACATGGTTCAGCGATTTCATCTATCAGGACCTGACCGGCGCGGTTCAGGACGGGCTGCCGGTGTTCCAGTTCCGCCAGGCCGACGCCAAATATTACGGTTTCGAGGTCGAGGGTTCGGTAACGCTGGCACGGTTTGGCGAGACCGAACTCGCGGTCGATGGTCTGGTCGATTACGTCCACGCGACGATCGACGGCAGCGGCCCGGCCCCGCGCATCCCGCCGCTGCGGATGCTGGGCGGAATTGCGGTGACATCGAAGATGTTCGATGTTCGCGGCGAAGTCGAACGCGTGACCGGGCAGAACCGGATTTCCAATCAGGAGACCGCGACGCCGGGCTTCATGCTGGTCAATGCCGAGCTCAATGTCCGCCCATGGGGCAAGGAACGCCCGCTGAGCTTTGCGCTCTCAGCGAACAACATTTTCGACGTCGATGCCCGCCGCCACGCCTCGGTACTCAAGGATTATGCCCCGCTGGCGGGCCGCGATTTCCGGATTTCCGCGAAGCTCGATTTCTAAGCCGCGCCATGGCCGAGCGCGAGGTAATCGGCGCTTTGCATTTCCTCGAGGCGGCTGATGGTGCGCTCGAATTCGAAGCGGCCATCGCCGACGTCATAAAGTTGCGCAGGCTCGGCGTCGGCGGTGGCGAGCAGCTTGACTTTATGTTCGTAAAGCGCGTCGATCAGCGTCACGAACCGCGCCGCTTCGTTGCGGTTCTCCGGCCCCATGCGCGGAATACCGACCAGGATCACCGTGTGATAAGTCTGGGCGACGCATAGATAATCCGCCGCGCCACGCGCTTCACCGCAGAGCCGCTTGAAGCTGAACACGGCGACGCCTTTGAGGCTCTTGGGGACATTCAGCGTCCGCCCACCGCCCAGATCGAGTTCGGCGGAGGGTACATGCGCGCTGTCCTCGGGCGGGTAATCGGTCAGCCGGAAGAATGCT
>JANOOJ010000245.1:0-5030 GCA_031421295.1 Novosphingobium sp. | reverse complement strand
CGCCTCGGCAAGACGCTGGGTCCCAAGGGGCTGATGCCCAACCCGAAGCTGGGTACGGTTACCCCCAACGTCGCCGAAGCGGTCAAGGCGGCCAAGGGCGGCCAGATCGAATTCCGGGTCGAAAAGGCCGGGATCATCCATGGCGGGATCGGCAAGATGAGCTTCACCGACGCCGCGCTGCGCGCCAATTTCGACGCCTTCGTCGATGCGGTGGTCAAGGCCAAGCCGGCCGGGGCCAAGGGCAAGTACCTCCAGAAGATCGGGATGTCCTCGTCGATGGGCCCCGGGCTCAAGATCGACGTTGCGGAAGTCCAGGGCACCTAAGCCAGCCTTCGCGCGCGACTGAAAAAGAGGCCGGAAGGGGAAACCCTCCCGGCCTTTTCAGTTGATAAGGAATGCTGCGGGTCGCGTGCAGCCCCCCTCGGAATCCAGTTACGTTCTAGCGGTCGAAAAGATCGATTGCGGCGAACGGTAGCTTCAGCCCGGCCCGGCCATCGGCCAGCCAGACGATTTGCGCCCGGATCGCCTCGCAGCCTTCGAACTCCACCGGCAGGTAAGCGCCGATCTCGGTCTCGAGCGGCGCGCAGATGCACAGCCCGCTGGGCGAAACATTCTCGACCCGCGCCGACTGGCGATCGATCGTCAGAGCCATCGGGGCAGTGGTCTGCGCGTCGCTGAAGCGTTCTTCGTGGCGGTGGTCGGCGCGGCGCAGGACCTGGCGTGAAATCACCCCCGACAGCCCGGCACCGCCCGGTGCCTTGCGGCGGCTCAGCGGCGAACGATCGGGCTGGGCATGACCATCGAGAATTTGGTCGCGGCGCGATCGCAGTGGTTCGATCCCGACCACATTGGAGGCGAAGGGGACAAAATCGTGGCCGGGCGGGTCGAGATCGTTGGCCGCCGCAGTAAACCGCGCGGCGACTGCGGGGTGGAGCGGCCGGGCGAAACTCACGCCCGCAGTATAGCCTTCGGACCATTCGACTCGCCCGCTCTGGCTTTCCAGCCCGTCGAGCTTGACCCAGACGTGATTGCCTTCGAGCGGCACCCCGCCGCTTTCGATCCGGCAGCCTTCAACCGAGAGGTCCTTGACCGTCGCGGGCACTGCCGAACGGCTGCGTTCGCGCACGGTGCCGCGCAGGCCAACCTTGGTGCGGCGCACCCGGCGCTGTTCGGTCGGTCCCAATTCGCGGTGAAACTCGATGCCCAAGATGCACTCCTGCCAATAGCTGCCTGGTGCGACCCGGGGATGGCGCGAACTGCGCTCACCGATCTTCCATGACGGTTCGGCAAGGTCGGGCAACGCGGCATATCGCGTTGTCCCGCAATGGGGTTAACCCCGCGCAAAGCTTAATCGCCGATGCTGCCAAGGTTGGCGGCAAGGTAGCACTCGCTGACCAGGCTTAGCGGGGTACCATCGGGCAAGCGCAGCAGCCCGCGCTGGCGCAGCACCGTGCCGCGCGGACAACCGGGGACCGCACCACGCGCGCTGTCCAGCCGTTCGCGGCGGAAGCCTAGCGGGGCGGCAATTTTTCCAAACGGCGTGCGGCCATCGGCCAGCGCGGCGTTCATTTCCGCCGAGAGCCGCGCGGGGACGTACCAGTTGGTCGCTTCGGACAGCACGGTTTCGCCGCAGGTCAGATGCACATGGCGATAGCCGAGCGGCTCGCGCGGACCGACCGCCAAGGCTGCGCGCAGCCCTTCGGGCTCAGCCGCCCTGTCATCGCCGATTGGCCGCGCGGTGATCACCGGCATGGCCGCGATCCCCTGGCTACGGCACCATTCGCCCAAAGCAGCGGTCGCGCTGTCATGCGCGGCAAGGACCCGCTCGAACGCCTCGAGCGGTTCGCGCGGACCGGTCGCGCAGCCGGGCACCAGCGCCGTCATCAGCAGGCCTGCGGCAGCACCCCGCATCAGATCCCGCCCGCTACGGCTTCGCGGCCGAGTTCGGTCAATCGGGCGCAGAGCGCGCCGCTGCAAGCGGCCAGCGCCGCGCCATGGGTTGAGCGCACGACGAAGTTGGCCCCGACCCGGCCCTCACGGAAGAACGGATAGCTGCCGATCTGGCAGCCCTCGTGGGCCCGCTCGGTATCGCGCAGCAGCCCGGCGACTTCGCTTTCCGCCACCCAGCAGCCGATGGTTTCGGACAGCAGCGGCAGCCCGCCTTCGAGCGTGCCGGTCAGTGCATCGAGCATCCCGGCGGTGATATGCGGTACCCCGGCCATCAGGAATACATTGCCGACCTTGATGCCGGGCGCGCCCGACATGCGATTGGGGATGAGTTCGCCGCCATCGGGCACGCGTGCCATCCGCAAGCGCCCCTCGTTGAGCCCGCCGCGCGTCTCGTAGTAGCGCTCGAGGATCGCGCGGGCCTCGGGGTGGATCACCACTTCCACGCCGAGCGCTGCGGCCACGGCATCGACGGTGATATCGTCATGCGTCGGGCCGATCCCGCCGGTGGTGAACAGGTAATCGTTGCTCGCGCGCAGCGTGTTGACCGCCTCGACAATCGCTTCGGTCACATCGGGAACGACGCGCACTTCGGCGAGGCGGATGCCCTGGACGCCAAGCCAGCTCGCCACTTGGGCAATGTTCTTGTCGTGGGTGCGGCCCGAGAGGATTTCGTCGCCCACCACGATCAGCGCGGCGGTCCAGATGCGGGATGGGTCGGTCATTTTTGCAGGTTAGCCGGTTCGTCATCCCCGCGAAAGCGGGGATCGCTGGCCGCTGGGCAAGACCTGGAGGCCAGCGGTCCCCGGTCGAGCCGGGGACGACGCGCCAATCACTCCGCCGCTTCGAGTTCGGGGGTCGCGGCGGCGGTCGCCATCTTCGAGAATTTCAGCACCCCGTCGTCAATCGGCAGGCGCTTCAAATCCTCACGGTCCTTGCGATAATCCTGACTGAGCCGCCATGGCAGAGCGGCGGCATTGCGCGGCATGATGTGCTTGCCGCGCTGGATATAGCCCGAGGAGAAATCGAAGATGTCATCCTCGACCAGCGCGTGATCGGCCGGCAGGTAAGGGGTCGCGATCTTTGCGCCAACCCTGTCCATGTGGTTCAGCACCTTGCAGACATATTCGGAAATGATGTCGGCGCGCAGGGTCCAGCTCGCATTGAGGTAGCCGAATACCGCCGAGAGGTTCGGCACGTTCGAGAACATCGCGCCTTTGTAATAGAAATGCTCCGACCAATCGACGCGTTCCCCATCGATGCTGACGGCGATCTTGCCTGCGACCGCCAGGCTCAGCCCGGTGGCGGTGATGATGATGTCGGCATCGAGGTGCTGCCCGGATTTGAGCAGGATACCGGTGGCGTCGATCCGGTCGATCCGGTCGGTCACGACCCCCGCCTTGTCGGCCTTCATCGCTTCGAAGAAATCGCCGTCGGGGACGAGGCACAGCCGCTGTTCCCACGGGTTGTATGGCGGGGTGAAGGCCTGTTCGTCGTATTTGTCGCCAAGGTGCGCCTTGATCTGTTTGGTCAGCGCATCCTTGAGCTTCTGCGGCTTGTTGCGCGCCATCTTGAACACATAGTCCTGCATCCACACGTTCTTCTTGCGGGTCACTGCATAGGCCCAGCTTTCGGGCAGGAACTTGCGCAGGGTATTGGCGAAGCGGTCCTTGGCAGGGCGGCTGGCCATCCATGTCGGGGTGCGCTGGAGCATGGTGACGAAACCCGCCCCCGACGAAGCCAGAGCGGGGACAATCGTCACCGCCGTCGCGCCCGAGCCGATCACCACGACTTTCTTGCCCTGGTAATCGAGATCCTTCGGCCAGAATTGCGGATGGACGATCTGGCCGCCAAAGCTTTCGCTACCCGGCAGTTGGGCGTCGAACGGGCTGTCGTAATCGTAATAGCCCGAGCCGAGATAGAGCCAGCCGGCGGTCATTTCAGTTTGGGTGCCCGCCTCATCTTTCAGCACCACGTGCCAGCGCGCGGCGTTGCCCTGCCAATCGGCCGAGACGACTTTCTGGCCGAACCGCATCTTGGCGCGGATGCCGCGTTCATCGACGATGCGATCCAGATATTCGAGGATTGCGGGGCCGTCGGCGATCGATTTTTCGTCCTTCCACGGCTCGAAAATGAAGCCCAGCGTGTGCATATCGCTGTCCGAACGGATGCCGGGATAGCGGAACAAATCCCACGTCCCGCCCAGCTGCGGGCGGCGATCGACCACCCGGTAGCTCTTGCCCGGGCACATCATCTCAAGATGCGCGGCCATGCCGATGCCGGAAATGCCCGCACCGACGATCAGCACTTCGACGTGATCCGCGGCAAAGCGCGTGTCAGGACTCAAGGCATTCATCGGTGCAGTCTCCTACGGCTGCTTACAGTGCTGTAAGTCTTAATCGCGCGCTTAACAAAAGCTGCGCGGGATTGCCAGTCGCGTCAAGCTTTGCCAGAGGGCTTGGCAATGCCGATCATCGCTGCCCGCCGCTACATTGCTGGAAAGCCTTCTGGAGCATCGCTGGCGGTGGACGGCGGCTCACGCGATCCGCTGTCACGCCATGACTTCGACTGGATCGGACTGTCGCATCCGAGCGCCGAGGAGATGGAGCTGGTCCGCGCGCAGTTCGGATTGCACCCGCTCGCGATCGAGGACGCGCTGAGCCCGACCCAGATGCCCAAGGTCGAGATCTACGGGGCGCAGCTGTTCATCGTCGCGCGGACTGCGGCGATGGAAGCGGGGGAGGTCATCGAATATGGCCAGACCGCGCTGTTCCTCGGCTGCGATTCGATCGTCACGGTCCGGTTCGGCTCGACCCGCGCGCATGACAAGGTCCGCGCACGGCTGGAAAGCGATGCGGCGCGGCTGGCGGAAGGTCCGGACTACGTCGCGCATGCGATCCTCGATTTCATCGTCGATGGCTACCAGCCGATCATGGAAAAGCTCGAAGCTGCGGTCCAGACGCTCGAGGAAAGTGCGATCGACGCCTTTCCACAGCCCTCGACGATCCGCCGGATCTTTCGCCTGCGCCGCCAGCTTCGCCGGTTCCAGCGCCTGATCGGCCCGATGGAGGAAGTCTGCGAGC
>JANOOJ010000244.1:0-1668 GCA_031421295.1 Novosphingobium sp. | reverse complement strand
ACCGCTTCGAACCATGCCCAGTCGGGCCGCCGCGCGGCGTCGAGCAGCCGCGCGAGCAGGTCCCCGCCACGTTCCAGCTGTTCGCGTGCATCTTCATGGTCGGGAATGGCGCGCAAAACCGCCGCCGCGCCGAGCATCGCGAAGGCGACCGTGCGCGGCGAGCCCATTTCGGCAAAGACCGGCGCGACCTTGTCGAACCAGCCGAGCGCCCAGCGCTGGAGCCCCACATCGCTCGCGGTCTCGACCGTCTGGCCGAGCGCCCACAGCGCGCGACCGTTCGAATCTTCCGAGCCGATGTCCTCGCACCAGCGGCGATCGAAGGCCATGAAATTGCGGAAGCGCTGCGCATCCTCGTTCCAGGCGTGCTGGACGAACGAGGCATAGATCGCCTGCCACTTGGCGCGCTCGGTGGCGGGCAGCCCGCTGGCGAGGTTGACCAGCATCAGCGCGCGGGCGTTATCATCGAGGCAGTAACCGTGGCGGCGATCGGGCACGACGCCAATCCCGTGCTGGAGCATCCCGGTGCCGTCGCTCATCGCGAACAGCGCGGACAGTCCCGGGACGGTTCCAAGCGGCGCCGGGCGCGGCTCGGGGGCGACCGCCTGGGCGATCAGCTCGGCGCTGGCGGCGGCGAAGCGCGGCCAGATCGTGGTCCGGCCCTTGGCATAGGCGCGCCGTTTCATCGTGGTCAGTGCGGCAGGATCGTCGAGCAAGCGGTTGACTGCTTGCGCAATCGCCGCGCTGCAACCCGGCTCGATCAGCGCGCCGACATCGTCAGCCAGCAGCTCGCGAGCGTGGACGTAGGGGGTAGAAACCACCGCTTTGCCCAGCGCCACGGCGTAGCTCAGCGTGCCCGAGGTGGACTGTTGAAGGTTACGATAGGGCGTGATGTAGACATCGCAGGCCTCGAGCTGGTCGAGCAGTTCGCCGGTCTCGATGAAACGGTTGTCCCACACGATGTGGTCCGCCACCCCCAGCCGCTCGGCGAGCGCCTGCAACCCTTCGCGGTAGCTTTCGCCGTCGCGCGCCACCAGCGTCGGGTGCGTTGCGCCGACGATCCGGTAAAGCACGTCGGGATGACGGGCGACGATGGCGGGCAGCGCCTCGATCGCCATGTCGAGCCCCTTGCCCGGTCCGAGCAGCCCGAATGTCATCAAGACCTTGCGACCCGCGACACCCATTGCGGCCTTGAACAGTTCCTCGCGGCCAAACGGTCGATCCGGCGCACCATGCGGAATGACTTGCAGGATCGCGGGATCGGCACCGTAGCGTTCGATCAGCACACCGCGCGCATATTCGGACATCACCATGACGCGGGATGCCCGGGTCAGGAGATATTCCAGGATGTCGCGTTGGTTCGCTGAAGGCTCGGTCAGCACGGTATGCAGCGTCAGCACCAGAGGCGCAGCAATTCGGTCCACGAGTTCGAAAACATGCGCGCCGTCCGGCCCGCCGAAAATGCCATATTCGTGCTGGAGCCATACTGCATCCACCCCCGACGCATTGATCTGCCGCGCAGCCCGGCGATAATCCTCGACCGATGGCTGGGCGATGATCGCGGCGACATCGGCATAGTCGAGCGGGGCTTGCGGATCGTCGAGCGCGTAGACGTCGAGCGCGATTTCGGGATGCCAGGCCCGGAGTTGTTCGAAGATGTCGGTGGTAAAC
>JANOOJ010000243.1:0-12362 GCA_031421295.1 Novosphingobium sp. | reverse complement strand
CCGCAGCACGATCAGCATTCCGACAAATGCCGTGAGCGAGGCAATCCAGGTTTCGCGCCGCGCCGGCTCGCCCAGAAACAACGCCGCGAGCAGCGCGGTTATCATCGGGCTGGTGAAGGTGATCGCGGTTGCCGCCGCCAGGGGCATGACGAAGATCGCGGAGAAGAAGGCGAGCGTGGATACCGAAATCGCGACGCCGCGCAGCAGCTGGATGCGCGGATATGGCATGACAAAGGCCGATTTCCCCTCGCGCCACAGCAACAATAGGCCAAGTCCCACTGCCCCGATGACATAGCGCAATGCCGCCACGCCGGATGGCGCGAACAGCCCCGCCATCGTCTTGACCACGGCATCGCCGCAGGACAGCAGGGCAAAGCCCGCGAGTGCGTAGAGCAATCCGAAAGTGTCGTTCTGTCGCAAACCCTGCCCTTAGGGCGCGGCGAGCGATTTCGCCAGACCGGCGCAAAGTTTACCGGCTGTTAAATCGACATGCTTAACACGGTGTAACCGGGGGCCCTGTTCGGCCGCCGGACGGGGGCCCATGACCAAGCTGATCATCCAGATTCCCTGCTATAACGAGGCGGAAAGCCTGCCCGATACGCTGATCGCCTTGCCGCGCCGGATCGAGGGGATCGACGTAATCGAAGTGCTGGTGATCGACGATGGCAGCCATGACGGCACCGCCGACGTCGCGCGCCGGTTCGGCGTGCAGCACATCGTCAGCCACCGCCGCAATCGCGGGCTGGCTGCCGCGTTCCAGAGCGGCCTCGACGCTGCGCTGGCTGCCGGTGCGGACATCGTCGTCAATACCGACGCCGACGGGCAATATGTCGGCGCGGATATCGCCAAGCTGGTCGCACCGGTGGTCGCGCGGGAGGCAGACATCGTCGTGGGCGATCGCGGCGTGGCCGACAATGCCCATTTCGGCCCGTTCAAGCGGCTGCTCCAGCGGCTTGGCAGCGCTGTCGTGCAGCGCCTCTCGCGCACCCAGGTGACCGACGCGGTCAGCGGCTTTCGCGCGATCAGCCGCGAGGCTGCGCAGCGGATCACAATCACCACCGAGTTTTCCTATACCACCGACATGCTGATCCAGGCGGGCCGCAAGCGGCTCAAGATCGTCAGCGTGCCGGTTCGGACCAACCGGACCGAGCGGCCGTCGCGGCTGTTCAATTCGATCCCTCAGTTCATCATGCGCCAGCTGGTGACGATGGCGCGGGCCTATACCACCTATAACCCGCTGCGGGTGTTCGTCGGCACCGGGGTACTGATTGCCCTGGTCGGGATGATCCCGATCCTGCGCTTCATCGCGCTGTGGGCGCTGGACGATGCGGCCGGCCATATCCAGTCGCTGGTGCTGGGCGGCGCGCTGCTCGTGCTGGGGGTGCTGACCGGGCTGATGGGCATACTCGCCGATCTGATCGGCGCCAACCGCAAGCTGATCGAGACCACGTTGGCGCATGTCCGGCAGCTCGAAGACCGGCTGGCTGCAGCGCAAGCGCTGCCCCGATCCGATATAGCAACGATCGTCGAGCCTCGGAAGACGCGCGTATGACAGCAGGCTCTGGCACGCACCAGGCTGCCCCCCCTCTTGGCTGGCGCATCGCGATACCCGGTGCGAATGCCGCGATATGGGCTATTCTCGGCCTGGCGCTGGTCGTCGCGCTTCAGCTCCCGCTGGTCGTCCGCCGCGCCATCAACTGGGACGAATTCTGGTACTACAGCCAAGTTCACGAGCTTGCGAACCACGCCCTCACCCGGTCGCTCCAGACCTTCCAGACCCGCGCATTCGTCTGGCTCATGGCGCTTCCGGGCAGCGGCGTCGATCATATCGTCGTCGCGCGCGGGGTGATGTTCGGCTGCGAGCTGCTGAGTGCCTCGCTGATCGCGGCAATCGCGGCGCGCTTTTCCGACCGGACGGTCGGGCTGCTCTGCGCGCTGTGCTATTTGTCCACGGGCTTCGTGCTGCAACACGGCTATGAATTTCGCACCGATCCGATCACCGCTGCGCTGCTGATGAGCGCGCTGTGGCTGCTGCTGGCATCGCGGCTCGATGCCAAGGCGATCCTGCTGTCCGGGCTGTTGCTGGCAGTCGCGGGCATGTTCACGATCAAGGCGGTGCTCTATGGCCCCGCGTTCCTTGGCATCGCCTGGCTGCGCTGGAAGCGGACGGAACGCCCCGCGAAGCTGCCCCTGCGCTTCGCCGCGATCGTCCTGGCCGCTGCAACGGCATTCGGTCTGCTGCTGTGGCTGCACTCTCGCGGGGTCGTCCCGAGCCAGGGCACCGGCGTCAAAACTTCGCTGGCGAACTCGGCACAGATGATGTTTGCACTTGGTGCCAAGCCCTACTGGATCGTCGCGCTCAAAGCCGCGCTGGCATCGCCGGTGGTTGCTGCGGTGATCGCGTTCACTCCTGCACTGCTGTGGAAATCGTCGCGCCCGATGCATGAGCGACTGGCGCTGGCGGGCCTGTTTCTGCCGGTCACCACGCTGATCTTCTACCACAACACTGCCCCGTATTTTTACGCCTTCATGCTGCCCCCGGTGCTGATCGCGGCCTGCTTGGCGGTGACAGTAGTGGTCCGCCGCTATGGCGTGGCCGCGCTGGCCGGGCTACTGACCTTCAACGCCGCCGTGCTGTGGGCGATCGAGCCGCCCAGCCCGATCGACAAGCAGCGCGCGCTGCTCGCCGCCGCCGACACGATGTTTCCGCAGCCGGTCGCCTATTTCGATTTCTCGGCCTTTCTCGGCAAATTTCCCAAGGCCAACATCTTCATGACCCCGTGGGGGATCAGGCAATACCAGTCGGGCGCGATCCCTTCGATGCGCGCAACCATGGCGCAGCGGACAATCCCGCTGGTGGTCGAGAACGATCCGATGTTCACCCGCGCGTTCTACACCCGCCAACCGGTGCTCCAGTTCCTCCCCGACGACCTTGCCGCGCTGCGCGCCAGCTACGTCCATTTCTGGGGCCCCTACTGGGTCGCGGGCAAAGACATCCCGGCCGGTTCCGGTGAGGTGCGGTTCGATCTGCTGGTCCCCGGCCCTTACACGGTGCGCGGCTGCGCGCTGGTGATCGATGGGCGGACAGTTCCAGCAGACACAGTCATAGCGCTCAAACGCGGCTCGCACCGCGTCAGCGGCCTGCGCGACAAGCCAGCCAGCCTGATCTGGGGCAATCGCATTGCCCGGCCCGCCGTTCCGCCACCGCCGCCGCCCTACGATACGCCGTTCTGAAGCAGCGAACCTAGCTGCGCCGCGCCCGCACCAGATAACCGTTGCCGAGATCGCGCTTGAGGAACAGGTTCTGCACCGCAAATGCGCTGCGCAGTGCAAGCCGCCCCGGCCACGAGCGCAGGAACGGAAACAGCCGCATATGCGGGCGGCGATCGATCCCGCTGCGATCGTTGTTGGCTTTGCGGTTGTCCTCCGCCGAACCCCGATCGCGGTGCGCCAGACGGCGATAATTCCCCGCGCTGGCGCGTTCGGCGATGTTGGCAAGCGGAAAGCCGTAGCATTCGAAACGCTCGACCTCGAACCCGGTCGCGGACAGCAGTTCGATCAACTGGCGCATCTCGTAGCGGCGATAATGGCCTGCCCAGACATCGCCCGCCGACCACAGCGCCATCCGCGCCGGGACCGACAGCAGCAAGGTTCCGCCCGGCTTCAACCACGAGGCCCATTGTCCCAGCGCTGCGGAGTCGTCTTCGATATGCTCGAGCACATCGAACGAGAACAGCGCGTCGAAGTGCCCCGCCCAACCCGGCCGGACGGCGGCATGGAACGTGACCTGCTGCCCGGCCCGCCAAGTCAGATCCTGCGCCAGCGCGCGCGCCTCATCCGACACTTCGAGCGCTTCGCACTCGAAACCCCTGGCCGCGAATTCGCCCAGCAAGGTCCCCGCGCCAGGACCGGTCTCCAGCAAGCGTCCCGGCACCAGATCACACGCCAGTTCCATGATCCGGGCGCGGCGCAGCAAATAGCGGGGCGCTGGTACCCAGCCATGATCGGGAAATGAGGGGCCGAGCAAGGCGTCGCTGGTCATGGTTCGGGTGTCTCAGGAATGGGGGAATGGTTCGGACCGCTGCGGCGGCGAAGCTGCGCCGTCAAGGCGAGGCCCGCAACAAAGCACAGCATATCGCCCAACGTTGTCGCGATCCGCAACGCGAGGATCAGCAGCGAGGCATCGCCGGTGCCCAGGCTGGGGCTCAGCATGATCAGCAGCAGTGCCTCGCGCACGCCGATCCCGGCGGGCGCTCCGGGCGTGACAAACCCCACGGCCCAGGCGATCGTGAATGCGGCGGTCAGCAATGCAAAGTCGATCGGGCGGTCTATGAACAGACCATGCGCCAGTACACTGAACCCAGCACCGACGCAGAGCATCGATCCCGCGAATATCGTGATGACACTGGCCATTGCACCGAGGCCAAGCGGCGGCAATCGACCGACCGCAGCGGCACCGCGCGCGGCGATCCGGCGGACGAGGAGCGGCAGCAGCCTGGCCCCCAGCGGTAAGGCCAGCAGCGCGGCCAGAGCAAGCGCCCCGGCAATAGCAATTGCGCTGCCCCGCTCGTGCAGCAGGAACTGCAACCCCGGATCCGACAGCACGCCAGTCACCAGCGCGGTCAGCAGATCGGCAAACAGCAGCAGCACCAGCTCATAGGCGAGACTCACGATCAGCGACGCCATCGGAATGCCCAGCGACAGCGAGAGCGCGATCCGACCGATGTGCTGACCGATATTGCCGGGCAGATATTTCCCCGCCTGGGTGGTCAGCATGATCGACAGCAGCGAAGCATAGCCGGCGCGGTGGCCCAGACCGGCGAGAATCCGCTGCCAGGCCAGCGCGCCGAGCGGTACTACGAGGCAGTAGAGCAGGATGGACCCCAACAACGCCAGAGAAACGCGCGGCGACAGATGCGCCTTGAAATCCGCGATGTTCAGCGCCGACACGACATGTGCGATGAATGCGACGCTGCCCGCCACCGCCAGCGCCATGCCGAGCCATTTCAGCTTCGCTGTCATGCCGCGTCGAGCCGGTTGAGCAGTTGATCCACGCCAGCGTCGGGACCCAGCTCTGCGAGAGCCTGTGTCGGCAAGGCCTGCGCGGCGCCACGCCCGCCCATCGCCTCGCGCACCGCCGCCGCGAGAGCCACGGCATCGTTGGCGGGAACGGTGGTAATCGCGGCGGGATAGCGTGCCGCCAGCGTATCGACCGCAGGACCGGCCCGCGTGATGACCGGCTTTCCTGCGGCCAGTGCCTGGAACACCTTGTTGGGGATGACCCGCGCCGCCTTGTCGGATGCGCCGAACACCCCGAGGCAAATCGTAGCGCGCGCAATCAGCGCGGGCAGCGCGGTATAGTCAACCCATGGAATCCAGGTGACATGGCCATTCTCGCGATCCTTGAGCGCTGCTGCAAGCAGTGGCCCCTCCTGACCCCGGCCGACGATAACCCAATGAAACGGCTCGCCTTCGGTCAGCCGCACCGCCTCAAGAATCGTCGCCAGGCCATGCAGCGGGATGAGTTGGCCATAGAACAGGACGACCGGACGATCCGGCGGAATATCGAGCGGAAACGGTATCTGCGGCGGCTCGTTGAACAGCGGCTCGGCCCCGACCAGCACCGTGACGAACCGCGCCGGAGCGATCCCGAATTCGCTGGCGAAGAATTCGCCATGCTGATCCGTATCCACCAGAATGACATCGGCCAGCCGCAGACCGATCCGCTCGACCGCCCAGATCAGCCGCGCCACCCAACCCTTGTCCCCCACCATGCGCCGGTCACGGACGATCGTATCGTGCAGCGGCAGAAACGCGTCGAGCACGATCCGGTCGCCGCGCAACCTGGCGAACAACGCGACCACAAAAATGTCCGGAATCCCGGGATAAGCCAGCAGCACGGCCGAACCCCGGGGCTGCGCCAGCAAGCGCAGCAGCGCGGCCGGGTACGAAATCAGCAGGATGAGCGCGGCTTTGACCATCCGCAGCGGCCCCGCGACCGTCTTGTCCTCGATCCCGCGCCAGGCATCGATCCTGATCTCGGCGGCCAGTGCTTCACGCCTCCTGAGCGCGTCAAGCAGCAGGCGCACGCGCGGCTTGCCGTTATCATATGCGCCCCAGGCAATCACCCGCTTTCCGACCATGGCGCGTTGTTTGGGCAATTGTACGAGCGCCGTCCATAGCTCTCGGATCGGCCATGCGCGTGCCGATCGCTGCAATCTTAGGAAATCCTAAAAGTTTCCGAGATATTCACCACAACGATAAGGCGCGGCGAAAGCAGGCTTCGGTTCTGTTTTTTCCCGTGTTTCAGAAGGTTGGATCAAAATGAGTGCATTTGGCCGTAAGAGCGGGATGGGGGGCATGGCCGCGGGCGCGCGGCCGCAGTTCGGCGTGGCCCGCCCGATGAAGAATGGTGTCGAAGGCGCCAAGCCTGCGGCAAATTCGGTCTCGCTCGGCGGCGAGCAGTTCCCGCCCTTGCCCGGCGAGGAGCCCAGTTCGCTCGACGGGCCGCCGGTCAAGGCCGATGCCATGACCCGGCTGACCGACCGGATGAACACCTCGGTCGATAACCAGCATCACGCCGAAGGCTTCGAAGCCTCGGTCCACAAGATCAAGGAACAGGTGCTGCCGCGCCTGCTCGAACGCGTCGATCCCGAGGCGGCGGCGACGCTGACCAAGGACGAGCTCAGCGAGGAATTCCGCCCGATCATCATGGAAGTGCTGGCCGAGCTCAAGGTCACGCTCAACCGGCGCGAGCAGTTCGCACTCGAAAAGGTGCTGATCGACGAGCTGCTGGGCTTCGGCCCGCTCGAAGAGCTGCTCAACGATCCCGACATTTCGGACATCATGGTCAATGGCCCGGACCAGACCTACATCGAAAAGAAGGGCAAGCTGATGCTCGCCCCGATCCGCTTCCGCGACGAACAGCATCTGTTCCAGATCGCCCAGCGGATCGTCAACCAGGTCGGCCGCCGCGTCGATCAGACCACCCCGCTGGCCGACGCTCGTCTCAAGGACGGCAGCCGCGTCAACGTCATCGTCCCGCCGCTCAGCCTGCGCGGCACCGCGATCTCGATCCGCAAATTCTCCGAAAAGCCGATCACGATCGATATGCTGCGCGACTTCGGCTCGATGTCGGACAAGATGGCGACCGCGCTCAAGATCGCCGGCGCGTGCCGGATGAACGTCGTGATCTCGGGCGGTACCGGCTCGGGCAAGACCACCATGCTCAACGCGCTGTCGAAGATGATCGACCCGGGCGAACGCGTGCTGACGATCGAGGACGCCGCCGAACTCCGCCTCCAGCAGCCGCATTGGCTCCCGCTCGAAACCCGCCCGCCCAACCTCGAAGGCCAGGGCGCGATCACCATCGGCGATCTCGTCAAGAACGCGCTGCGCATGCGCCCCGACCGGATCATCCTCGGCGAAATCCGCGGCGCAGAAGCGTTCGATCTGCTCGCCGCGATGAACACCGGCCACGATGGCTCGATGTGCACGCTCCACGCCAACTCCCCGCGCGAATGCCTCGGCCGCATGGAAAACATGATCCTGATGGGCGACATCAAGATCCCCAAGGAAGCCATCAGCCGCCAGATCGCCGAGAGCGTCGACATCATCGTCCAGGTCAAGCGCCTGCGCGACGGTTCGCGCCGCACCACCAACATCACCGAGGTGATCGGGATGGAAGGCGACGTGATCGTGACGCAGGAACTGTTCAAGTTCGAGTATCTCGACGAGAGCGAGGACGGCAAGATCATCGGCGAATTCCGCCCCTCGGGCCTGCGGCCCTATACGCTTGAAAAGGCTCGTATGTTCGGGTTCGATCAGGCCTATCTGGAAGCCTGCCTCTAAGCCGATTGCCGCCCCGCCAGTTTAGGCGCATATCCGTGTTCCGTAGTTCGTTCCCGAATTGCGACACCGGGAGGCGTTCGATGAAACCCTTCACTACTATCGCCAGCCTGTTGCTCGCGCTGATCGCGCTGGCGCATCTCTATCGCGTGATCCGCCCGTTCGAGGTTGTGATCGCCGGATGCTCCATTCCGCAATGGGCCAGCCTGGTCGGACTGGTTGTGGCGAGCGTGCTGGCCTTCATGCTCCACCGCGAATCGCGACGCTAACATCGCTGCTCCTGTTCTTCGTGTTCAACACCGCTCCGAAAACCACCCCGCACGAAAACGAAACCCTGTGAACTTCCGCCCCGTCATGGCCCCCTGAACCTCCCGCGATTGGCCTGCCGCATCGCCCGCAAGAGCATCGAACCGTCGGTTTTCCAGGTGGTTGCGACCACCCGCCCGCGCCAGATCACCGGCTTGATCAGCCCGCTCAGCGCGCGGTGCATCACCTCCTCGGGTGTGAGCTTCCGCTGCGGCCCGGACGGCATCCTCAGCACCGCATCCCACGCCGCCGCAAAGCTCCCGGCCTCGGGCGCGCGGCGGAGCGCGTAAGCCCCCTCGCGCGACATCGCCACCGCCCGCGCCGCCCCCGCAACCGACCCCAACCGCGCCAACTCGGCAAGGAAATGCCCCTGCCGCTCGGGCGTCCAGCCGTCCTGACGAGTGCGCAGCGGCACGGGAGCGAAGGCGGGAACACGGATGTGCCGCGCGGGGCGTTGTTGGGGGTAGGCTTTCATCGGGGAGGTTAAGGCAGATTTGGGCGATGTAGGAAAGTTTGACATCGGCGGGCCGGGCGGACGTCCGAAGTGGCGTTAGTAAGGACGTCGCGCTTGGCTTAGGTGTTGACTGACCAATGTCTGTAATGGGGTGGATTCAGGACAGGCAGCTATCGAGCGCAAACGAGCAAAAGCTGACTTTCAGCCAACGTCAAATCTACTCGGCTAAGACATTCGAATGCGAACTGTCCGTCAAAGCGGCCACAGACGCCCGACTGCCTTTCGAGCACTGGGTTTACATTCGGATCTTACGGTCTGGCGAAACGTTATCGCGGACCTCAAACGGGATCATCGCTGTATCGCGCCTACGATGCCAGAGGGTTCTCACCGTCATCCCGTTGAGGATGGATTTGATCTGACGATCCCTGGCGGTATAGCGAAAGCTCTCTAATTCGAGCAATCTGGAGACCGGCGCTACATGGCAAAACGCTTCAGAATGACGTTCATGTCTGGCGGCACCGAGTGCGTTGGTTACCTCTACAGGGCTGATGACGGGGCTGCCCGACGCCCTTGCTTGGTGATGGCTTGGGGTTTTGGCGGCACCCAGGAGGGCACGCTCGCCGCGATGGCGGCCGAATTCGGCGAATTCGGCATCCCGGCTTTCACCTTCGACTATCGCAGCTTCGGCGAAAGCGGCGGTGAGCCACGGCAGGTGATCAGCATAGCAGGCCAACTCGAGGACTGGCGGTGCGCGATCGCGTTCGTGCGAGGCTTAGCGGAGGTCGATCCGGACAAGGTCGCGCTTCTGGGCAGCTCGTTGGGGGGCGGTCATGTCATCGCCGTCGCGGCCGATGATCCGAAGCTGGCGGCGGTTGTCGCTCAGATCCCTTTCACGTTCGGCTTCCCGCGCAAAGTGGAGGGGCGCACGGGCGCCGAGACGCGACGGCTTCTCGGTGCGGCGATCAGAGACTGGTGGCGTGGCCGGACTGGCAAGCCACCGCTTTACATTCCCACCATGGGTCAGCAGGGAGAATTGGCGGTGGTGGCCTCGGCTGAGGCCGTCCTGACGGCGCAGTTGATGGACAACGTCACCTGGCGAAACGAGATCGCCCCCCGCGTCCTGCTCGACATGGCGTTCTGGTATCGGCCCGGTAAGCGTGCGAAGGATATTGCATGTCCATTCCTCCTTACGCTCGCAGAGTATGACGAGATAGGGTCGGCCACCACGACTCGCCGTGTTGCCGAGCTGGCGCCGCGCGGCGAACTGCGGCGCTATCCGTGCAATCACTTAGAGTTCTATCATCCTCACATCAGGCGAGTCGTCGTCGCCGATCAGGCCAGTTTTCTGCGCACCCAACTGTTTGGCTTTCACGGCATCTGATACTGCTTTCATGCTGGATTCGACTCCAACGCGCGACGGTACAAAGATATGTTTGTTTGGTGGATTCCGCACAGGCGGGTTTAACGGAGAGGAATGCTCAAAGCGGACGCAATTGCTTGCGCAATTGTTTTGGTATTATCGACTGACGTATCGATCTCGAAATCGTATTTAATCCCTTCATGCACTCGCTCATACTGCCAGCGAGAAAGCCCAATCAGCCTATCACCCCTTTCGAGTTCGCGCTGTTCGAGGATCGCTAGTGGCGCATGAAGCGCAACAAACTGGAGCTGAATACCGACGCACGCGTTTAGATATGATTGCTGACCCGCTGGGGATAGTATTACGTCATCGACAATACAGTTATTTCCCGCTCTCGCCAGCGCGGCAATAGAATTCCGCATCCCCTCCATCAAGCAGTCCAGAGACGAACCCATTTTAATTTCAATTGATGGAACTCCATCTTTCTCAAATTGACGAAAGATTATTCCCTGCGGATCGCCCCACATCTGAGGCGCGATCATGTCGAGAAAGGCATCACCCTGTACATGCAGAAAAGGCTGCTGTGCCAGCTTCTGTAATGCTTTGGCGGCAGACGTCTTCCCGACGCTTCCAACCCCATTCAAGACAATTATTCGCCCATCCATGCCCTGTGCCTAATTGAGCGCGGCAGGAATGTCTCTTGAAAATTGGCGGATTGAACGACTGCATTGGGGTCGTTAGCTGCCGGTCAGGTTTGCAGATTTGATCCTAGCCGCCTGGACCAAGTGAGCCAGTTGAGCCGACGCCCCAAAAACCCGGCTCCCCTCACCCGCCCCACCAAGTCCGCCCCGCCAGCCCCAGCAGCACAACCCCGCCCATCAACGCCCAGAACGCCACGCCGGTCCACGGCACCAGCCCGACCGCGTCGGGATCGGTGCGGCGCAGGCGGCGGCGGTCGGCGTGGGCGGCGTAGATTGCGAGGCCCAGCGCGAGGACACCGGGCAGCGCGAACCATTCGAGCCAGTCGGCGTTGAGCCGGAGCCAGTCGAGCGTCGCGCCATCGATCACCCAGTGTCACTCCATGTTCGCCATGCTGGTCGCGCGCGCACCGACTCTCCCTGCGGCGGGCACCGTCCACCGCAGGCGCCGCCGGATAGCGGAACCTGCGCGGCAAGCGGACGTTAATGCCCGACTGCGACATTCGCATAGCGTAACCAGCCCAAGGAGGCTCACATGATTCGCAAGACCCTGCTCGCTCTCGCCGCCGCCGGAATCGTCCTTTCAGCCGCAGCCTGCAATACCGTCAAGGGAGTCGGCCGCGACATCGAATCGGTCGGGGAAGCCGGCGACCGCGCTACCTGATCCGCGCCGCGCATTAGGAATTCCTTGGTTTTCCGCTGCTAGGGATAAGCCTGCGGCGCGCTGTGTGCCGCGCTGTGGGCTTATCGCTTGGCTTCGACCGCACCGCCGAATGCAGGGGTTCTGACGCGGTCCACCGCTGCGCCGGTCTGCGCGCCCGCCAGCGGGATGCGCGCCCTATCATGGCATTCGATGGAAGCGCCTCAGGCGCGCGCGGGCTGGGATGCGCTTGCGCGCGCCGCGAGCGAGCCCAATCCGTTTTTCGAGAGCTGGTATCTGCTGCCTTCGCTGCGGGCGCTCGATCCGGCAGGCGGCGTGCAATTGCTGCGCTTCCAGCATGACGGAACGCTGGCGGGGATCCTGCCGATCGTCCGAAGCCCACGCTATTACCGCTGGCCGATCCCGCATCTGTCGAGCTGGGTCCATGCCAATTGCTTCCTCGGCGCGCCGCTGGTCGCGGCAGGCTGCGAGCGCGAATTCTGGCGCGCGACGCTCGGCTGGGCGGATCGCCATGCCCGCACCGCGCTGTTCCTCCATCTGGGCCACATGCCGCTCTCCGGCCCGCTCCACGATGCACTGGCGTCGGTTCTCGCCGAGGACGGGCGCACCGCCGCGCTGGTCCACAAGGAAGACCGCGCGCTGCTGAGCACCGCTCTCTCCCCCGACGCCTATTTCGATGCGGCGCTGAGCGGCAAGAAGCGCAAGGAGCTGCGCCGCCAGTTCAACCGGCTGAGCGAACTGGGCGAGGTGGCGTTTGCCCGGCAATTGGGCGGCGAGGGCTTGGCCGAGTGGTGCAGCGCGTTCCTCGCGCTCGAGACTTCGGGTTGGAAAGGCGCAGCGGGCTCCGCGCTCGGCTCGCACCACGCGACTGCCGCCCTGTTCCGTGAGGCAATAGAGGGTGCAGCGCAGCGCGGCAAGCTCGAGCGATTGACCCTCAGCCTCGATGGCGAGCCGCTGGCGCTGCTCGCCACCTTCCTGACGCCGCCGGGGGCCTATTCGTACAAGACCGCGTTCGACGAGCGGTTCGCGCGCTTT
>JANOOJ010000242.1:0-4571 GCA_031421295.1 Novosphingobium sp. | reverse complement strand
TTTCTTCCCGTGAATTTCATCGGCGGGCGACGGCTTTTCTGGCAGGAGCACCTTACCCAACTTATGTTACAGGCCGTGATGGAGGTAAGACGTGAACCGAGTCAGCGTGAACGGTTGGGCAAGTTGCTTGCGCCGGTGGGTCAATCGCCGAAGCTGGCCAAGCCCCGATGTGCCCGCTATGCGCCCCGAACAAGAGCTTCCGGAGTAAGTCATGGGTTTCAAATGCGGTATCGTCGGGCTGCCCAATGTCGGCAAGTCGACGCTGTTCAATGCCCTGACCGAGACGCAGGCGGCGCAGGCGGCGAATTATCCGTTCTGCACGATCGAGCCCAATGTCGGCCAGGTCGGGGTGCCCGATCCGCGGCTCGATACGCTGGCGAAAATTGCCAATAGCGCCAAGATCATCCCGACCCAGCTCGGCTTCGTCGATATTGCCGGGCTGGTGCGCGGCGCCTCGAAGGGCGAAGGGCTGGGCAACCAGTTCCTCGGCAATATCCGCGAGGTCGATGCGATCATTCACGTGCTGCGCTGCTTCGAGGACGACGACATCCAGCACGTCGACAACAGGATCGATCCGATTTCGGACGCCGAGACGGTCGAGACCGAGCTGATGCTCGCCGATCTCGACAGCCTCGAGAAGCGCGTTCCCAATCTCGCCAAGAAGGGCCAGCAGGGCGACAAGGAAGCCAAGGCCGCCGCTGCCGTGCTCGGCCAGGCGCTCGAGCTGTTGCGCGAAGGCAAGCCCGCCCGGCTGACCAAGCCCAAGGACGAAGAGGAGGCGCGGCTGTTCGCGCAGGCCCAGCTGCTCACCGCCAAGCCGGTGCTCTACGTCTGCAACGTCGAGGAGGAAGCCGCCGCCGAAGGCAACGATTTCTCCGCGCGCGTCTTCGCCAAGGCCAAGGCCGACGGGGCCAATGCGGTGATCGTCTCCGCTGCGATCGAAAGCGAACTGGTCGGGATGGAGCCCGATGAGCGGATGGTGTTCCTCGAAGAGCTGGGCCTGCACGAAACCGGGCTGACCCGGATCATCCGCTCGGGCTATGACTTGCTCCACCTGCTGACCTTCTTCACCGTCGGTCCCAAGGAAGCCCGCGCCTGGACCGTCCACGCCGGCGCCAAGGCCCCTGACGCTGCGGGCGAAATCCACTCCGACATGCAGCGCGGCTTCATCCGCGCCGAGACGATCGCCTATGACGACTATGTCGCGCTGAACGGCGAGAACGGCGCCAAGGAAGCCGGCAAGCTGCGCCAGGAAGGCAAGGAATATCAGGTGCAGGACGGCGACGTGATGCACTTCAAGTTCAATGTTTGAGCGGGGGCTGATCGTGCAGTATTTTGAAGATCTCGAAGTCGGCTCCAAGGCCAGCTTTGGCCGCTATGAGGTTACCCGCGAAGAGGTGATCGAATTCGCCACGAAATATGATCCGCAAGCCTTCCACCTTGATGATGCCGCCGCCGCCAAGACCCATTTCGGACGGCTTTCCGCCAGCGGCTGGCATAGTTGCGCAATGGTGATGCGGATGCTGGTCGACAATATGGGCTCTCGTCAGCAGGCAGGCCTCGGCTCGCCCGGGCAGGACGAACTGCGCTGGCACAAACCGGTCTATCCCGGCGACGTGCTGCGGGTCGAAACCGAACTGCTCGAGAAAACACGAAGCCGCTCGCGGCCGGAAATGGGCAGCATGCGGTCGAAGATACGGGTCTTCAACCAGGACGACCAGCTGGTGATGAGCTTCACCTCGATCGGTCTGATCCGGGTGCGCGGGAGCTAGGCACCGCACTCCAGCGCACCGTCGCGGCGGTACACGATCTGGTCCCAGGCATCGCGGAGAGTGATGCTACCCGGCCAGCGGGTCAGTTCGTCGCCGATCGCCTCACCTTCCCCCGGGGCCTTGTCGATCTGGAGCGCGTAGCGGCTGCCGAGGTAATGCCCCCAGCTGCCCAGCGGGAATTGCACCCCGCCCGAATCGGACGCGAGGCTGACCATCCGCCCGTCGAGCTTGAAGACCGCGCGTTTGCTGTTGCTCAGCAGGATCGGCATGCGGTTCACGGCATCGGGCAGGATAAAGGCGCAACCCGCGCCGTACAGGTCATTGGCAGCGATATCGGCCTCGCTGATCGCTGCGGGCGTAATCGCCTGCGGCGGCGGCTTGGCTTTCTGCGCGGCTTCGACCTGCGCAATGTCGCGCCGGTCCTGCCGCTCCTGCTCGGCGGGCGAGAGTTCCTGCTGGCAGGCGGCAAGCGCGATCGACGCCAGAACAGGCCAGCCCGACCGCATCATCGCCGCCCGAACAGCTTTTCGATGTCGCCATGCGCCAGCTTGATCCAGGTCGGGCGACCGTGGTTGCACTGCCCCGAGCGCGGGGTGCGTTCCATCTCGCGCAGCAAGGCGTTCATCTCGGCCACCGAGAGCACGCGCCCGGCGCGGACCGAGCCGTGGCAGGCCATCGTTGCAAGCACGTGGTCGAGCCGCTCGCCGAGCAGCAGCGCATCGTCGTTCTGGTCGAGATCGTCGGCAATATCTTGCACCAGCGCATGGACGTCACCCTTCCCCAGAACCGCCGGCACCGCGCGCACCAGCATGGCTGTCGGGCCGAAACGCTCGAGCGCCAGCCCGTATCCCGCGAGCTGCGCGGCGCGTTCTTCAAGCCGGTCGCATTGCGGTTCGTCGAGCTCGACCACTTCGGGCAGCAGCAGCGCCTGCGATGCCGCAAGCGCATCCCCGGCCCCGGCTGCCTTGAGCCGTTCCATCACCAGTCGCTCATGCGCGGCGTGCTGATCGACAATCACCAGCCCGTCGGCCGCTTCGGCGACGATGTAGGTTTCGGCCACTTGCCCGCGCGCAATGCCGAGCGGGAATTGCTGGGTTGCGGGTGCGGCGACCTCGGCACGACCGGCGAGCGGCGCGATCGATGGCTCATGACCGCGCCAGGCCGCCGTCGGCTCGGCCAGCCTTGCCGGTGCCGCATCGAAGCTGGCGAACATGCTGGCCAGCGGCGCTGCGGCGAGCGGCTCGACCTGCCAATTGTCCATCGCCGATGCCGCCGGACCCTGCGCGCTGCGCTGCCCCGCGCCTTCGAGCGCGTGGCGCAGCCCGCTGACGATGAAACCGCGGATCAGCGCCGGATCGCGGAACCGGACCTCGGTCTTGGCCGGGTGGACGTTGACGTCGACCTCGTCGGGCGGGAGCTCGAGGAATAGCGCCAGCACCGCGTGGCGATCGCGCGCGAGCATGTCGGAATAGGCCCCGCGCACCGCCCCGATCAACAGCCGGTCCTTTACCGGGCGGCCGTTGACGAACAGATACTGGTGATCCGCCACCCCGCGATTGAAGGTCGGCAGTCCGGCGACGCCGGTTAGCCGAGCCTCCCCGCGCTGAAATTCGATCAGTACCCCGTCGTCGGCCAGTTCGCGGGCGATGATCCGGGCGACGCGCTGCGGCAGTTCCTCGCCCGGCTGCACCGCCAATGTCCGCCGCCCATCGTGTTCGAGCGTAAAGCCGATCTCGGGCCGCGCCATTGCCAGGCGGCGCACCACATCGAGGCAGGCCGCATATTCGCTGCGCGCCGAGCGGAGAAATTTGCGCCGCGCGGGCACCCGAGCGAACAGTTCCTCGACCCGGATGCGCGTGCCGGGGGGCAGCGCGGCGGGGCCATCGCCGACCAGCGCGCCATGATCGACCACGCGCCGCCAGCCCTCGCTTGAAGCGCGTGGGCGGCTTTCGATGGTGAGCCGCGCCACGCTGGCGATCGAGGGCAGTGCCTCGCCCCGGAAGCCCAGCGTGGCGACCAGTTCGATGTTCTCGTCGGGCAGCTTGGATGTCGCGTGGCGTTCAAGCGCGAGTGCGATCTCGGCCGGGTCCATCCCGCAACCGTCGTCGGTCACTTCGATGCAATCGAGCCCGCCCTGCACCAGCTTTACCGCGATCGAAACGGCACCCGCATCGATCGCGTTTTCGACCAGTTCCTTAAGTGCCGCTGCGGGACGTTCGACCACTTCGCCCGCCGCGATGCGGTTGACCAGCGCTTCGGGGAGTCTGCGGATTTGCGGCATGGTTCCAGCCTAGCGACGAATTGCCGGAAATTCGAGCCAGAGGGAGCAGTAAACCGGGGCTTTCGCGACTAATTTTTGGCCTTTGCCGGGGGCTTGGGTTAAGGCCGCGCCACCCACGCTACCACGCCGGCTTGACGCTGCCGCTTATCCTGCGGCAAGTGGCTGGATTACTTATGGATTTTTTGGATGGCTAACTTCTTCTCGCGATTCTTGAAATTCGGATCGCAGAATATGGCGATCGACCTCGGCACGGCGAATACGCTGGTCTATGTTCAGGATCGCGGCATCGTGCTCAACGAGCCGTCGGTGGTGGCGATCGAGACGATCAACGGGATCAAGCGGGTCAAGGCGGTCGGCGACGACGCCAAGATGATGATGGGCAAGACCCCCGACAGCATTGAAGCGATCCGTCCGCTGCGCGACGGCGTGATCGCCGACATCGAAGTCGCCGAAGCGATGATCAAATATTTCATCCAGAAGGTCCACGGCAAGAAAAGCCTGCTGCGCTATCCCGAAAT
>JANOOJ010000241.1:0-16168 GCA_031421295.1 Novosphingobium sp. | reverse complement strand
GGGGTGATCATGGTCACTCACGATCAGGCCGAAGCGATGACGCTGGCCGACCGGATCGTGGTGATGAACGACCGGCGGATCCAGCAGGTCGGCGCGCCGATGGAAGTCTATGCCCGTCCGGCCAACACTTTCGTTGCCGGGTTCGTCGGCTCGCCCGCGATTGCCCTGCTCCCGGCGCAGCAGGTTTCGTCGGGCCAGTTTGCGCGGGTCAGGCTGGGTAACGGTGCGGAGGTAGAAACCCGCGTGCCGGTCGCGGATTTGCCTGCCGAGGGCAAGGTCCAGCTCGGAGTTCGGGCGGAGAACGTGCGGGTCGTCGCGCCCGGCAGTGGAACCAGCGATGCCGAGACGATCCTGGTCGAGCGGCTGGGCGACCGCACGCTGGTCTACGCGCGGCTGTCGGACGGAATCGAGATTACGGCGGTCGACGAGGGCAACAGCGCGCTCAGAATCGGCGATCCGATCGGTCTGGCGATCGACGGCAGTGCCGCGCATATTTTCGGACCCGATGGGGTCGGCCATCACGCAGCAGCACTGCCTTGAGCGCGGGGCCGATGGCGGGGCGCAAGACTGCGGCGTGGCACGGCTACGCCTTTGTCGGCCCGTTCCTCGCGCTCTACTGCTTCCTCCTCATCTATCCGCTGCTGCTTGGCATCGGGATCAGCTTCCACCGCGCCGACCTGTTCGGCGCGCGGCGCTTTGTCGGGCTGGAGAATTACGGGCGACTGCTGGCCGATCCGATCTTCCACCAAGCCGTGATGACCACGTTCAAGCTTACCCTGCTGATCGTTCCGGCGCTGACCGCGATCACGCTGCTGCTGGCGCTTGCGCTCAACCGGGCGACGCGGACGGCGGGGCTGCTGCGCGGGGTGTTCTTCTCGTCCTCGGTGCTGTCGGTGACCATCGTCACGCTGATCTGGCGGTTCGTTTTGACCCCCGATGCCGGACTGATCGCCAAGTTGCTCGGCCAGTTCGGGTTCGAGCCGATACCGTTCCTCAGCCATCCCGACCTGACTGTCCCGGCGCTGGCGATCACGACGGTCTGGTGGAGTCTGGGGCTGCCGATGATGCTGTTTCTGGCCGGGCTCCAGCAAATTCCCGGCGACATCTACGAAGCCGCCGCGCTCGACCGGGCGAGCCGCTGGACCACGTTCTGGAAGGTCACGCTGCCTTCGCTGCGGCGCACTCTGATCCTGGTCATCATGCTCCAGACCGCAGCGCAGTTACAGATCTTCGGGCAGGCCCAACTCCTGACATCGGGCGGGCCGAGCGGACTGTCGCGGCCGATCGTGCTGTATATTTACGAGCTGGCGTTCGGGCGGTGGGAGTTGGGCTATGCCACGGCGGCGGCCGAAGTGCTGTTCCTGCTCGTCCTGATCGTCACTGCCATCCAGTACTGGGCGGTCAACCGCGGCGAGAACAAGCCGTGAGCGCGGGCCGCGACAGGATCCCGCTGGGCGCGCTGATCGGGTTGCTGATCGGCGCGGCAATCATGGTCGCGCCGCTGGTCTGGACGCTGTTGCTCTCGTTCAAGAGCAATTCCGAACTGATGCGTGACAGCGCCGCCGCCTTTTCTGCACCCTATACGCTGGAAAACTATCGCGCGATCGTCTCGGCCTCGATGGTCCCGCGTTGGCTGCTCAACAGCGCCATAGTCTCGCTGGGGACCACGGCGGGCGTGCTGGTGCTGTGTTCGCTCGCCGGATACGGCTTTGCCCGGCTCGAATTTCCATACCGCAAGACGCTGTTCGCGCTGGTCTTGTTGGGCCTGGCAATCCCCGAACAGGCGGTGATCCTGCCGCGCCACCAACTGTTCGCCCAGCTCGGGCTGCACAACTCGTACCCCGGACTGATGCTGCCCGGATTGGTCGCGCCGTTTGGGGTATTCTTCATGACCCAATATTTTCGCGCGATCCCGGTCGAGCTCGACGAGGCGGCGATGCTCGACGGCGCATCGCGGTTCACGCTGTTCTGGAAAGTGCTGTTGCCGCTCACCATCCCGGCGCAGGCGACGCTCGGCGTGTTCACCTTTCTCGGTTCGTGGAACGAATATTGGTGGCCGCTGATCTCGGCGACCACCAGCGACCGGTTCACCCTGACCGTGGGCCTCGCATCGTCGCAGATGAATTACGCGCAAACCAGCGGGCTGGGGTTTCTGATGGCGCAGGCCGTGTTCGCCTCGGTTCCGATCCTGATCGTCTACGTCCTGTTCCAGAAGCAGATCGTCCGCGCGATGGCCGGGGCAGCGGTCCGGTGAGGGGCCTTTTCGCACTGCTGGGGGCGGCCCTGCTAGCGTCGTGCGGGCGGGGCGACGACCGGACCACGATCGTCGTTCAGCGCTTCTTCGGTGAATGCGGCGCGGTCTACGGGACCAGCATCGACGTGGCCAAGGCAGAGACCGAGTGCGGCATCCTGACCACGATAATCAACAAATTCGAGGCGGAAAACCCCGACGTCCGGCTCAAGATCAATGTGGTGGCCTGGCCGGGCTATCCGCAGCTTTCGGCGCAGGTCGCGGCGGGCGATCCGCCCGACCTGGTGACCATGCACCAGTCGGTCATTTCGGATTATCAGGCGCGCGGCCTGCTTGAGCCGATGGACGGGGTCTTGGCCGATGCCGGGGTCGGGGCGAAGGATTTCACTCCCGCCGGTCGCGCCGGGGCGGTCAAGGCAGGGCGAATCTATGCGCTGCCCTGGGATACCATCGGCGGGTTGTTTCACATCAACACTGCGCTCATGGCCAAGGCCGGACTGATGCGCGACGGCCGGCCGGTGCTGCCGCGTTCGCCGCAGGAACTGCTCGATCAGGCTCGCCGCTTCAAGACCGCCACCGGCAAGCCCTATCTCATCCAAGCCCAGGTCAACGATCCCGCCACCCATGTCCGCAATCTCTATACCTATCTGCTGGCGCAGGACGCGGTGATCTTTCCGGATGCGCGGCACATAAGGATCGACACGCCGCAAGCGCGCGAGATCGTGGAATTCCTGCGCGCGATCCATACCGAAGGACTGACCACCCGCAGCCAGGACTTTTCCGCCGCCACGCAGGCTTTCACCA
This sequence comes from Novosphingobium sp., assembly GCA_031421295.1. Classification (GTDB taxonomy): domain Bacteria; phylum Pseudomonadota; class Alphaproteobacteria; order Sphingomonadales; family Sphingomonadaceae; genus Novosphingobium. Next base: position 13,113 of record JANOOJ010000241.1, on the reverse strand, counting down.
ATGGCGAGGGCGGCCTGTTCCCAGTCGGCACCTGGATGATCGGGCCTTACGACGAAGAGGCGCGCACGCCCGGGCGGCCGCTATACCGGTCCTATGCCGTGCTCCCCTATCCGGCGCTGTGGGGGCATCCGGCGGCCTTCGTCGACGGGCATTCGTGGATCATGCCCCGGCAAAAGCGTTCGGCGAAAGAGCTTGCGGCCATTTCGCGGTTCCTCGGCTTTCTGGCGCGGCACAATTACGATTGGACCCGCACCGGGCACCTCCCCGCCTTCGAGGCTGTGCTCGATACGCCGCAGTTCAAGGCGCTGGCGCATCGCAGCGATATTGCGGCGATGGCCGCCACCGGCGGGCAATTGCCAGCCTATGTTCAGAGACAGTCTGCCATCCAGGGCCTGCTCGCGGAGGAAGTCGAGGCAGCGATCACCGGGCTCAAGCCAGTGGATACAGCCCTGAAAGATGGCGAGCGCAGGGTTAACGAGTTGCTGTCGCAAATGCTTTAACAACGTGGCCTGGGGTCGGGCCGAAAGGGACGAAATGACGGGATCTTCATCTGAGGGGGTGAGTATGGACAGACAGATCAGGGAATATGTCGAAATCGACAGCCATCGCTCGCTCGATGAGGTGATCGAGCGGTTGATCCGGGTGCGCGACAGCCTGCCTGCGACCTGCGAGGCCGAGGTGCGGATGCGCGGTGACGATGTATTCGGTCGCCATTTATGCGTCACCTATCTGCGCGGATTGACCGCCGAGGAAGCCAAGTGCGAAGCACGGTATGCGCACGCCGGACTGGCCGAGGCGCGCGAAGCCGCCTGAGGCGCTACGTCCCGCTAGGTTGTCGGTCGGAGCATCCGCTCCGCGGCTTCGGCCTGCTGTTCGCGGACATAGGCGCGGTCGGCATGACCCGGCGGGACGATCGGCACCACCAGGCACATACTTGAGGCGGGGAGGATCGCGCGCCAATCGGCGATCAGCTTTTTGTAGGCGCGCCCCACCGGCCGAATGTTGCGATCGAGATCGAACAGCCCGACCGGGCAGACACTGTCATTGCGTTCGCGCAATGCGGTGTCCCAGTCGGTCTGGTCGGTCAGCGAATACCAGGTGAAGCCGACCGTCGGGATGCCGACATTGCGCAGGCGCAGGACGTTGGCCCATTCCTTCCACAACCACAGCACCGCCTCGTCGCCGACCGGTCCCTCGCGCTTGTTGGTTTCGGTGTGCATCACCGGCAGGCAATAGCGGTCATAGTACTGCCGGGTGATCTCGGCATAGCCGAACACCTCGCCCGCCGCCTCGGTATGTCCGTCGGCGAAAACGCGGTGCTCGTTGGTGGCGTAATAATCGTTGCCGAGAATGCAGTGCTGCTTAAGACGGTGTGAGAGGAACCAGCCGTATTCGTCTCTGGTCATGCCGTTTTCCAGCAGATACTCGTACATGTCGCTATCGACGCGGCGACCATAGTTGAGGTCGAGCGAGAGAAACCGCCACTGGTTGCGAAGCTCGGCCGGACCGATCGCGGCGGGGCTGTCGGCGTGGAAATATTCGGACGATTCGCTCTGGATGAAAATCGCGTCGGGGCGGCGCTTGAGGATCTCGATCATCGCCATGACGTTGGCTTTGACGATATGTTTGAGCGCGGTGACGAATGAGCGGTCGGTGGTCAGCTGTTCGTTCCACCAGCCGTATCTCGCTGAAAACACCGCGCAGATGAACATCTCGTTGATCGGGGTGTAGAGCTGGATCCAGGGATAGCGCTCGGCGAATTCCCCTGCGTAGAGCGCAAAGAGCTGCGGGAAATCGGGATTCTGGAAGTTCCCGATCCAGTCGGGCACGCCGAAGTGACACAGATCGACAATCGGGGTGAGGTTGCGCCGCTTGAGATCGCCAAGCGTCGCGTCGGCAAACTCCCAGTCGAACCGGCCCGGGCCGCGATAGGTCGTGTGGAGTGGCGGACCGTAGCGGAGATAGTGGATGCCGAGTTCCTCGACGCAATCGAAATCGGTGCGCCAGTGCTTGTAGTGCCCGCAGGATTCCATCTGGTCGACCCGGGTGCGGCCTCCATCGATGGTCGGGATGCTGTTTTCGATCCCGGTGGCGAACATGAAGTTGGCGATGGTCTCTCTCCTTCAACCGGCAAAGGGCAGTTCGGCGAGGCCAGTCACGCCGGGCCGACACCGAAACACGCCGCCGGCCTTCGGCTGGTGCTCGAGCTCGGCGGCACTCAGGTCGCGGCGCGCGGAAGTGATGTAGAGTTCGTCCAGCCGTTCGCCGCCGAAGGCACAGCTGGTGGGACGCTGCACCGGGACCGGTATCTCCGTGAGGCGCTCGCCTTGGGGCGAGAGACGCCGCACGCACCACCCGTCCCAGAACGCGATCCACAGGCAGTCCTCGGCGTCGACGGTCATGCCATCGGGATAGCCGTCGCCCGCCCCGAACTGCGCAAAAACCCGGCGGTTCGAAGCATTGCCCTGCGCGTCGAGATCGAACGCATAGACAGTCTGGCGGCCCGAATCGGTATGATACATCGTTCGCCCGTCGACGCTGAACGCCGGGCCGTTGGTCACCGAATACCCACTGTCGATACGGGTGCAGGTGAGATCGGGGTCGAGCCGGTAGAGCGATCCGCTGGCACCCCGCTCCCCCGCCGCCATCGTCCCGGCCCAGAAACGACCGGCCCGGTCGACCTTGCCGTCGTTGAACCGGTTGCCCGGAAAATCGGGCTCCGGATCGACGACTTGCTCCATTCCGAAGTCCGCAGCGATGGCAACGATGCCGCGTGCTGCCCCGCCAAGGTACCCTCCACCCGCGCGCGTGACGATCGAGCCGAGCGGGCGGTCGATTGGAATCTCCGAAACACCGGCACCTTCGCTCCAGCGGAACAGCCGCCCGCCAACGATGTCCACCCAGTACAGCGCTTGTTCTGCCACAACCCACACCGGGCCTTCGCCCAAAATTGCGCCGACGTCGGCCACGCATTCCATGTCAGGCCGCCTTCTCGGCGGCATTAATCAGTGCCATGACATCGACGATCAGCTGCTCCATCGCGGCCGCAGCGGCGGCTTCCTGCTTCTGTTCGATCGCGTTCAGCACAGCATAATGGTGCGGCAGGCTAGCGGTGCGTCCGACAAAGCGGTTGGTAAACCGGATCGACGTCCGCAAGGCGGTCGCCACGACGTCGCGAAACTGGTCGTAGAACGGATTGCCCGAGGCTTGCAGCACGGCAATGTGAAAGGCGATGTCGGCGTCGAGCGGATCGTCGTCGCCTGCCTCCGCCGCTTCCATCCGGCGGTAGCCTGCGAGGATCGAGGCAATCGCTGCATCGTCGGCATAGCGCGCGGCGAGCGCAGCCCCGGCCGGCTCGATCGCCATGCGCAGCTCGGTGAACTGGCGCAGCAATTCGAGCGAGAACTTGCGTTCAAGCAGCCAGCGCAGGACATCCGCGTCGAACAGGTTCCACGATCGCGAGGGCTGGATCGTCGTTCCCTTGCGGGGCCTTGCAGTCAGCAGGCCCTTGGCACCGAGCATCTTGACGGCCTCACGCACGACAGATCGGCTGACGCCATATTCCGTGGCGAGAAAGGCTTCGGTCGGGAACACGCTCTGGTCGTAACGACCCGTTACTATCGCGCGCCCCAGGCGGTCCAGCATGGCGTAAGTCAGATTGCGGCCACCCGGGGTGGCCTCCAGCGCCTCAAACTCGGTCACGATCGTTCCCCAATATCCCGTCGTCGAATTCTTCGATCATGTGCCGGTGCCCGACAAGAAACACGTCGCTTACGATGCGCAGTGGTTCAAGGTTTAGATCGACCTCGTTGGCGGCCACCACCGCCGCGAACCGGTTGTAAATCGAGCGATAGCCGTGAAGGCCGCTCAGGACCTGTTGCTGCCCGTCGATCGACAATGTCGCTCCGCCTTGGGACAGCGTCACCTCACGCCCGCGTACCGTCCGCACCGAGATGCACCAGTCTGCATCGCAATCGGCCCGCCAATCGAATTCGGCAACTAGGTCGTTGCCCATAAACCGGACCGTCGCCGCGATTGGGGTCTGGACATTGCGCGGGATGTGCAGCGTCGCTTCGGCCACCAGCAGCGGCGCAGCAATTATCCGCTCGGCAATCGACAATGCGTTGATCCCAGCATCGAACACGCCGAACCCGCCCGCTTGCCAGATCCATTGCTGCCCCGGGTGGAACTTGCGCACGTCTTCACGCCAGGAGATGCGCAGGCTGGCGAGCTCTTCTCCCGTGAGCGCCTGCTCGGCGGCTGCGACGCCGGGCGAGTGCTGCGAATGCCAGCTCGCATAAAGCGGCACGCCAGCAACGCGGGCCAATTGACCGAGCTCGGCCGCCTCTCCCAGCGTCGCCGCGGGAGGCTTCTCGAGCAGCACGCCGATCCCGGCAGCCATTGCCTCACGGGCAATCGCGCCGCGCACCGAGGGCGGGGTGCAAATTGCCACTGCATCGACCTGTCCAGGGATCACGGCGAGCATCGCCGCCAGGCTTTCAAAGCATGGGACGCCGATCGCCGGGTCCGCGCCGCGCGTCACCACCGCCGTCAAACCGAACCGCGTGTCGGCGGCGATAGCGGGAAGATGCTCGTCGCGGGCGATCTTGCCGAACCCGACGATGGCAATATGGATCGTCATGCCAGCGCTGCCACGAAGGCGCGGGCCTGACGGCTGACCTGCTCGGACGATTGCCCGGGACGATAGAGCGCGCCGCCGAGGCCGAACCCGTTGGCTCCCGCCGCCAGATAGTCGGCCATCCGCTCGGGCGTGATCCCGCCGACCACGAGCAAGGGCACGCTGCGGGGCAACACTGCTCGCTGGGCCTTGACCACGGCAGGTGGCGCGGCTTCGGCCGGAAACAATTTCAGCGCATGGGCTCCCGCCGCCAGCGCAGCGAAGCCTTCGCTGGGCGTGAAATAGCCGGGCACAGAGACCAGACCGGCCGCAACGGTCGCCGAAATCACATCGGGCCGAGTGTTGGGCGATACGATCAGCCGCGCACCGGCGGCAGCAGCGCGGGCAACGCTGCCTGTATCGAGCACGGTGCCCGCACCGACCAGTGCCCGGTCACCGAGGCAGGCCGACAAGCGCGCAATGCTGTCGAACGGATCGGGGGAATTGAGCGGCACCTCGATGATGCGGATACCCGCACCGACCAGCGCTTCGCCGATCGATTCGACTTCTGCGGGTGTCACGCCCCGAATAATCGCGACCAGCGGGCAGGCCGCGAAGTAGCCGGTGAACTGTGCGAGCGCGCTCATTCTAGAACCTCTGTCAGCGAAGTCATGCCTGCGAGGAAGGCGTCCGCGCCATCGATGGAGAAGCTCTCGCCGCCCGCCAGCTCGATGGCAGCGCCATAAAGTTTGCACAGCGCCGGACGCCCGATCACCGCGACGCGGTGAGGGCCGAACTCCGCGAGCGCCGCAGCGACCTCGCTGCCGATCAGGATCCCGCTTGCCCGCGACGCGGCATCTTCCGCTCCATCCCCCAGCAGGCGGCGGGCGCGGATGCGGAACAGCGCAGACAATAGCGGTTCGCCGCCCAACGCCTCGCGAACCCCCGCTGCAAATTGCGCGCCTCCGGTCGCCTGCCCCCGCATCGCATCGGCCAGGATACTATGCGCCGCGAGCAGCGCGAATATCTCGCCCGTCATCACCGTGCGAAAGGTTTCGATCCGGCCTGCCTTCATCGCGATCCATTTCGTGTGGGTTCCGGGATGGCAGATGAGCGCGTCGGCTGCGACCAGACCGTCGGCGAGAGCCCCGATGGCCTGCAGTTCCTCACCGCGCATCACATCCGGGCTGCTCGCACTGCGCTGGGCCACGCCCGGGACGATCCCGGTCCGGTCATCGACCCATCGCACCTTCGCGGCAATTTCGTCGAGCCCCGCCGGGCAGGCGACATAGGGTGCCGCGTGCCAGCCGCGGTTCGACCCGACCATCCCGGCCAGCAGCATCGGCAGGTCGCCCAGCCGCTGGCGAATTTCGGCGACGGCCTGGGGGAAACCGCCCGGCGGGACCGACATCACGCCCTTGTCGTCCTCGAACATCGCGCTCGATTGGGCCGCGCCCATGCGATAGGCGCGGCGGTTCGTCGTTCCCCAATCGACCGCGATATAGCCTTCGCGCCAGTGCATCGTTGCCTCGATTACCCAGCTGCCTTGCGGCGGCAATATTATCGTATAAAAGTGCCAGACGCTGCTGTCGAGGTCGTCCGGGCTATGAAAATCACACAAATCGAGACGTTTCACGTTCCGCCGCGGTGGCTGTTCGTGCGTATCGAGAGCGATGACGGCACCGTCGGGTGGGGCGAGGCCAGCCTCGAAGGTCATGCCGAGGCGGTGGATGGCGCGTTTGAATCACTGAGGGACCGGCTGATCGGTGCCGATCCCCGCCGGATCGAGGACATCTGGCAGATCGGCTATCGCGGTGGCTTCTATCGCGGCGGCGCGGTGCTGATGTCGGCGCTGTCGGGCCTCGACCAGGCTTTGTGGGACCTCAAGGGCAAGCACTATGGCCTTCCTGCCTGGGAAATGCTCGGCGGTCGCGTGCGCGACCGGGTGCAGGCCTATGCCTGGATCGGCGGCGACCGGCCCGACGACATTGCCGCATCGGCGCGCGCCCGGCGCGAGCAAGGCTTCTCCGCGGTCAAGATGAACGCGACTTCGGAGCTCGCCGCGCTGACCACGCCCTGCTTCGACGAGGTGATCGAACGCGTCCGCGCCGCGCAGGGCGAAGGAGTGGCGGTCGGGCTCGATTTTCACGGCCGGGTCCGCCGCGCGATGGCGAAGCAGCTGGCCCGGGCGCTCGAGCCGCTCGGGCTGCTGTTCATCGAGGAACCGTTGCTGTCCGAACACCCCGAAGCGCTGGTTCAGCTTGGCAATCTGACCAGCACCCCGATCGCATTGGGAGAGCGGCTCTATTCCCGGTGGGACTTCAAGCCGTTCCTGGCGAGCGGGGCGGTCGACATCATCCAGCCCGATCTTAGTCATGCGGGGGGATTGAGCGAATGCCGCCGGATCGCCGCCATGGCCGAAGCCTATGACGTCGCGGTCGCCCCGCACTGCCCGCTGGGGCCGCTGGCGCTAGGCGCGTGCCTCCAGCTCGCGGCCTGCACTCCCAACGTCGTGCTGCAGGAAATGTCGCTCGGGATCCACTACAACGAGGGCCACGATTTGCTGGCCTTCTGCACAGATCCGGGGGTGCTGACCCCGGTCGATGGCTATCTGCCGATTCCCACTGGACCCGGGCTTGGCATCGAGATCGACGAAGCGGCGGTGCGCTCGGCGCACGAAAGCCGCCACCGCTGGCGCAATCCGCTGTGGCGGCACGCCGACGGCAGCCTTGCCGAGTGGTAAGGTGCCAAATCCGATTAATCATATAAATCACTTGCCCTGAGCTACGGCGGACGGTTATAGCCCGGGGGGGAGCCGCACAAAGCGGTCGGCTATCGCAGGGGAGACTATATTCATGCGCTTCAAGACCACCGCCCGTTGCTCGGCATCGCTCGCGGCGCTGACCCTCTCGATCGGCGTGGCCCACGCGCAGACTCCCGCTCCGGCGGCGGAAGAAGGCGAGGAAAATACCATCGTCGTGACCGGCCTGCGCGAATCGCTCAAGTCGGCCCAGTCGATCAAGCGCAACGCGCCACAGGTGATCGATGCAATCGTCGCCGAGGATATCGGCAAGCTCCCCGACATCGCAGTCTCCGACACCGCCGCCCGCATCCCCGGAATCCAGGTTGAACGCAACGGCGGCGAAGCGAGCCGCGTGCTGCTGCGCGGGCTCGATCGCTTCAACTATACCACGACGTACAACGGCCGCGAGATTTTCACCGCAGAAACCCGCTCGGTCGCGCTGCAGGATTTCCCCGCTGGGGGGATCAGCGCGATCGAGGCTTTCAAGACTTCATCCGCCGATCTGGTTGAGCCCGGCATTGCCGGCTTGATCAACGTCCGCTCGCGGCGCCCGTTCGACTTCGATGGTGCCGAGGTCGCAGGTTCGGTGTGGGGGGTCTATCCCGATCAGTCGCGCGATTTCGAACCCAATGCCCAGTTGTTGCTGACCAATCGCTGGGCCGTCGGCGACGGCGAAATCGGGGCGCTGATAAACGTGTCATACACCAGGCTGCACTATCGTGATTCGATCCGCCGCCACGGTTTCTTCATCGCCGATCTGGCCGGGGCGCGTTCGCCGGATTGGCCCGAAATCCGCTACAACGAAGCCGAACGCTGGCGGCCGTCGGTCAACGGCGCGCTGCAATGGCGTCCCAATCCCGATCTCGAGTTCTATGTCGAGGGCCTGTGGCAGGGCTATCGCGAGCGCTCGACCGACCGGATGTGGGCCCAGCCGCTGTGGGGCGGCGCGTCCTATTCGAACATCGTGCTCGACGGTAACCAGATCATCAGCGGCACCGTCAACCGCCCGACCGCCTGTTGCGGCGGCAACCGAACCTGGGGCTTCCAGGGCGCCACCAAGCGCGACACCAACACCTATCAGTTCGCCATTGGCGGCAAGTGGGATCATGGTCCGCTGGTTATCACCGCAGATGTTGCCCGCACCGACAGCACGTTCGATCTTGAAACCGAGAGCGTCGATTACGAAATCAACACCAACAACTTTTCAGTTGACTGGTTCACTGGCAAGCCGGGCGGCACTGGCCCGACGTTCCAGGTTCGCGGGCTCGACCCGACCAACCCGGCGATCTACAACTATCGCGGGTTCTACGAAGACTACCTGACCGCAAGCGGCGACGATCTGCAGGCCCGGCTCGACTTCAAATACGAGCCGAGTATCGATTTCCTGCCGAGCATCCAGTGGGGCGTCCGCTTCGTCAATCGCGACGCATCGTCGAGCGCGGGCGATTACTATTTTGACCTGCAAGCTCGCGGCGTTCCGATCAGCGCGGTTCCGCTGACCTATGCCCTCCAGCCTAGCGGCTTCCGCGGCGACAAAAATGCGCCGTTCCCGATCACTTGGTTTGGGCCGACGTTCAACAGCGTTAATGATAACCTGACCCAGCTGCGCCAGTTCAACATCGATCAGTATCGCCGGTTCAACATCCCCTTGAACGGTGGTTCGCTCAGCGGCCCCCCAATCAATCCGGCTCGCACCTTTCAGATCAACGAGAAGAGCTACGCCGCTTACCTGCAGGCCAATTACAAGTTCGAAGCCGGGACCATAACCATCGACGGCGCTGTCGGCGTCCGGGTGGTCAAGACCCAGACCGACACCAGCGGCACGATCTCGACTCCGGGGATCGGCAACCAACCGATCAACTTGCAAAACGAATATACCGACTGGTTGCCAAACGCGAGCCTGCGGTTCCAGTTGTCGCCCGAGCTGCAATTCCGGCTCGCAGCTTCGCAAACCCGCACCCGGCCCACCTTCGGTCAGCTCAATCCTGCGCTCTCGCTCGCGCCCAAGCCGGGGTGCTTGCCCAGTCTGCCCAGTTGCGTGCGCACCGGGTCGGGCGGCAATCCGTTCCTGACGCCGCTAGATTCAAACAATTACGATGCGAGCCTAGAATACTACTTCTCGGGCACCGGTTTCGCTTCGGTCGGGGTGTTTCGCCGCGACATGAAGGGCTTCATCGCCAATCGGGCATACCAGTTTCCCCAGCCCGACCCGGAAACCGGCTTGCCGCTGGTGATCTCCGGGCCGGTAAACACCCGTGAGGCGCGGATTGACGGGTTCGAAGCCCAGATCACCGGCTTCTTCGATTTCCTGCCCGGTGCGCTCAGCGGCTTTGGCGCGCAAGCTAATGTCACCTTCATCGACGCCCAAGCCGAATTCGGGTTCTTCTGCCCGGCTACCGCGAACGTTGCCTGTACGTCACGCCCGGGCGCTTTGAACGCTGCGACCGTACGCACGCGTATCCCGGACGTGTCGCGGTGGACCTACAACTTGGTCGGCATGTACGAACACGGCGGGCTGACCGCTCGTCTCGCTTACAACCATCGCAGCAGCTATCCTGAAGCAGACCAGGCCGAGCGCGATGGGTTCTTCACGCTGCAGGGCCGGGGCAACGCGGTTTCGCGGCTCGACTGGTCGAGCAGCTACGAAATAACCGACAACTTCACGGTGTTCTTCGACTGGACGAATATCCTCAAAAAGCCGTTCAAGTCGGATATCGTCCGGGTCAACTACCCGGGCGGCGTGGCTAGCGCGCCGGAGATTTTCCCGATGGTCGTCCGCTTCGAGGAGTCGGTGATTTCGAGCGGAGTGCGCTTTCGCTTCTGACCGGGTGCACCGACAGACCGCCGTTTTAGTGATACGGAGGAACGGCGTCGTGCGGGCCGCGACCCTTCAGTCCGCTTATGAGGCAGCAGTGTGAGCGGTCAGGCCATCACCAAGATCGTCATCGTCGGGGGCGGCACGGCAGGATGGATGGCCGCCTCCGCCTTCTCGGCCTTGCTCGATACCCGCACGGTCGAGATCGTCCTCGTCGAATCGAACGAGATCGGGATTGTCGGCGTCGGCGAGGCGACTATCCCGCCGATTACCGCTTTCAACAATATGCTCGATATCAATGAAGACGAGTTCCTTGCCGCGACCAAGGCAACCTTCAAGCTGGGCATCGAGTTTGTCGATTGGGGCCGGGTCGGCGACAAATATTTCCACCCTTTCGGCCCACACGGACAGGATTTCCGCGGCGTCCATTTCCACCAGCTCTACCTCAGGGAAGCCCGGCGGCGGACGCTGCCCGACATCGCGCAGTGGTCGATGAGCGCCGTAGCGGCGCAGCTCAATCGTTTCGCCCGGCCCGGCCCGGATTCGAGGTTGCCGCTATCGCAGCTGGCCTACGCCTTTCATTTCGATGCCGGGCTCTACGCACGTTTCCTGCGTGGCTATGCCGAACGAAAGGGCGTGCGGCGCATCGAAGGAAAGATTGTCGATGCGACGCTGGACGGGGAAAGCGGCCATGTGCGATCGCTCACGCTGGAAGGCGGCAGTTCGATCGAAGGCCAACTGTTCATCGATTGCTCGGGGTTTCGCGGCCTTCTGATCGAGGACAAGCTTGGCACCGGATATGAGGACTGGAGCCGCTGGTTGCCCTGCGACCGTGCGGTCGCCGTGCCGTGCAAGCTTGCCGCTCCGCCCGAACCCTTCACCCGGTCGACCGCGCGGTCGGCCGGATGGCAGTGGCGGATCCCGCTCCAGCACCGGATGGGCAACGGCCTCGTCTATTCAAGCGCGCATCTGCCGAGCAGCGAGGCCGAGGCGTTGCTGCGCGACAACCTCGAAGGCGAAATTCTCGCCGAGCCAAGGCATCTCGCCTTCACGGCGGGGCGTCGGTGCCTTGCCTGGAACGCGAACGTCGTCTCGCTCGGACTATCGAGCGGTTTTGTTGAACCGCTCGAGTCGACCAGCATCCATCTCATTCAAAGCGGTATCGCGAAACTTCTTGCGCTGTTTCCCGACTGCCGGTTCGACCCGATCGAGCGCAACGAGTACAACCGCCAGATGGCCGAAGTGTTCGAGGACGTCCGCGATTTCGTTATCTTGCACTACAAGGCGACGCGGCGCGACGATTCCGATTTCTGGAACGATTGCCGGACCATGGATGTGCCCGACAGCTTGGCGGGCAAGCTTGAACTCTGGCAAGCGAAGGGGCGCCTGTTCCGTGAAGGCCGGGAGTTGTTCGGCACTGCAAGCTGGGTTGCTGTCCTCCTCGGCCAAGGCATAGTTCCAACGCACACCGAACCGGCTACAGAAGCGATCGATGCGGCCACGGCAAGCGACGCGCTGAACAAAATGCGCCAGAGCTATCGGCAAATGGCCGAACACATGCCGACGCACTCCGATTTCATTGCCCGCGCGCTCGCTGCGGCACCTGACGCGGTGGCCTAAGGCTTATGCCGATCTTCGGAATATCGCCTTCCCAGAGCAGCGGCGCGATATAGAGGTAGCGCCGATTGTCGAACTTGCGGCAGCCGCGGGTTGCGGCCCATGCGTGGAACGAGATGAACTGGCGCCCGCCGACGTCGAACACGCTCTGGTGGCCCGGACCGCTCAGGCAGCCCGCCTGCCGATCCTTGTAGCTGTGCAGGATCGGATTTTCGGGGGCATCGGTGCATGGACCCATCGGGCCGCTGCAACTGGCATAGCCGACGGCATAGGGTGACAAGCGCTGGTCCTTCTCCCAGCCATAGTGGTTTGCCGAAAAGAACATCACATAGCGATTGCCGCGCCGGACCATCGTCGGCGCTTCGATCACATGGGCTTCCCAGGCGGTGTTGTTGCGCAGCAGCGCCACCGGGGCGCCGACCACCGATAGCGAATCGGGGCTGAGCCGCTGGACGAAGATGTCGGTCTTCTTGCCGAACTTGGGATTGTTCGCATCGCTTTTGTAATAGAGATAAAGCTGGCCGTCGGCATCGCGGAAGGCGTGCGAGTCGATCGTTCCGCCAAGCTCGGTCTGGCACACCAGCGGTTGCGTCGCGGTCGAGACGAACGGGCCGAGCGGATCGCGGCTGAAGGCGGCACCGACGCACTGCAGCTCGCTGCGCTTGTCTCGCGCGGTGAAGTGCAGGACATAGCCGGTGGCTGTGGGAATCACTTCCGGGGCCCAGGTCAGCCCGGTACGCGCCCAAGGCGGCAATACGGGCATGGCGTCGTGCAGCCGCTCACCGTTGCGGATGGTCTGCCATTCGATCAAATTGGCCGAGCGCGCCATCGGCACATTGGCCTTGTCGCCCTGCGCGTTGGTCGCATAGCCAAGAAATACAGTCCCGTGGCGCAGGACGAAAGCGTCGGGGAAATCAGCCTCGAACACGGGAACGAATGGCTGGAGCGGCTGCTCCGCCACGGCGGACCCGGCCGTCACCGCCAGCACAAGGGATAGAAATCTGCGCAAAAAAGCCTCCAGACGAGCGAGTGACGGGCGCGGTTGCCGACCGCGCTATATAATCATATAAATACGACTTAACCAAACATGAAGCAGGTCGGATGGGTAGCGGGCAGGACGGAACATTCGGAACTCTGCCCTCGGGCGATAAGGTCTTTGCGGCCACGCTGGCCAATGCCAACGGCATGTCGGTCACCATCATCAGCTACGGTGCCGCGATACAGTCGGTTACGCTGCCCAGCGGATCGGAAGGCACCGAC
>JANOOJ010000240.1:0-3629 GCA_031421295.1 Novosphingobium sp. | reverse complement strand
GCCTCGTCGACCGCATACTGGATCAGCGGGCGATCGATGATCGGCAGCATTTCCTTGGGGATCGCCTTGGTCGCCGGCAGGAAGCGCGTGCCCAGGCCGGCCACGGGGAAGACGGCTTTCTTGATCGGTTTGCGGGTGGTCATGGCGCATGAGATTGCAGGCGAGTGTGACAACGTCAATCACGCTTGGAACGGTTCACGCAGAGACGCGGAGAAGAAAGTGGAGGCGCAGAGAAGTTGTGCGTGCGGCGCAGCCGCTTTCTCACTTCGTGATTGCGTCTGGCGCGACGCCAGAACGATTCAATTGCCTTCGGCGATACCCGACGCCCCCGCGTCGCCGCTTCTTCTCCGCGTCTCTGCGTGAACCCCTTTTCCTTCTTCTTGCCGCGCACCGGTTTCCCGCTAAACGCAGGAACCATGGACAAGATCATCATCCAGGGCGGCAAGCGCCTGTCGGGCACGATTCCGATCTCGGGCGCGAAGAATGCGGCGCTCACGCTGCTGCCCTGCGCGCTGCTCACCGAAGAGCCGCTGACTTTGCGCAATCTGCCGCGGCTGGCGGACATCGACGGGTTCCAGCATCTGCTCAACCAGTTCGGGATTTCGACCAGCATCGCTGGCTCGCGCCCTGAGGATTTCGGGCGGGTGATGACGCTCGAAGCCCCGCGCATCACCTCGTCGGTCGCACCCTATGAGCTGGTGCGCAAGATGCGCGCCTCGATCCTGGTGCTCGGCCCGATGCTGGCGCGGATGGGCGAGGCGACCGTCTCGCTGCCCGGCGGCTGCGCGATCGGCAATCGCCCGATCGATCTGCACCTCAAGGTGCTCGAGGCGCTGGGCGCGGAGATCGAGATGGCGGCGGGCTATGTCCGCGCGATTGCCCCCGATGGCGGGCTGCCGGGCGGACGCTACAACTTCCCGGTGGTCTCGGTCGGCGCGACCGAGAACGCGCTGATGGCCGCCGTGCTGTGCACCGGCAAGTCGATGCTCCACAACGCCGCGCGCGAGCCCGAGATTGTCGATCTGTGCAATCTGCTGGTGGCGATGGGCGCGCAGATCGAAGGTATCGGCACTTCGGATGTGACGATCCACGGCGTCCCCCGGCTCCACGGCGCGACATACCGGGTGATGTCGGACCGGATCGAGGCAGGCAGCTATGCCTGCGCCGCAGCGATCACCGGGGGCGAGGTCGTGCTCAAGGGCGCCGAGATCGAGGAGATGGAGGCGACCGTCCAGGCGCTGCGCGATGCAGGCGTCACCTGCGAGCCGGTGGCGGGGGGGCTGCGCGTCGCCGCCGATGGCCCGATCAGGCCGGTGACGCTCTCGACCGCACCCTATCCCGGGTTTGCGACCGACATGCAGGCCCAGCTCATGGCGCTGCTGGCCCAAGCCGAGGGCACGTCGGTACTGACCGAGACGATCTTCGAGAACCGCTATATGCACGTCCCCGAGCTGAATCGCATGGGCGCGCGGATCGAAACTTCGGGACGCACAGCAGTGGTCCACGGGGTCGGGAAGCTCACCGGGGCCGAAGTCATGGCGACCGACCTGCGCGCCTCGATGAGCCTGGTGATCGCGGGCCTCGCGGCGGAGGGCGAGACGCAGGTCCACCGGCTCTACCATCTCGACCGCGGCTACGAGCGGCTCGAAGAGAAACTCGCTCTGGTCGGCGCGCAAATCGAACGGGTCGGGGGAGACTGACGATTTATTGCTGCGGAGCGTGAACCCGAATCGGGCGTCCGGCGTTAAGGCGGCACTGACCTTCTTTCGGGAGACCCATCATGGGCTTGCTACAGATCGCCGCCGCCAGTGCCATCGGCTACGGACTATTTCGTTTCGCCAAACGCCAGCAGTCGCATGAAGGCCGCGTCGCTTTCGCCAATGGCGAGACGAGCGGGCCGAACTTCGCCAAAATCCGCAATGCCGGGCCGGAAGGCATGCGCTCCGATCCGCCCGAGTGGGACAAGGCCGATGAGGCGAGTGATGAGAGTTTTCCGGCGAGCGATCCTCCGGGCAATTACTGACTCGCGACCAGCCACAGCCGTACCGCGCTCGCCAATCCGGGCGGCGTGGGCGCGGCAATCCGCTCGGCATCGATCCGCGCGACCAGCGCGTTGAGCGGCACGCCTTCGCGCGCGGCGGCACACTTGAGCAGGTCCCAGAACAGGGGTTCGAGGCTGATCGAGGTCTTGTGCCCGGCGATCTCGACCGAACGCTTGACCGGGGGATGGTAGGGGGAGGTCATTCGAGCGTCAGTGCGCTGGCTTCGACGGGCTCAGCCCGAACGGATCTTGGAAAAACATCCGCTCGTCCTGAGCTTGTCGAAGGACGCGCGCGATCTCGGCGCATCAATACATATGCTGCCCGCCGTTGATCGACAGCGTCGATCCGGTGACGAAACCGCCGTCTTCGGAGGCGAAGAACGCCACCCCGCGCGCGATCTCGCTCGCCTGCCCCAGCCGGCCGACGGGGATCTTGGCGACGATCTTTTCGAGCACCGGCGGCGGGACTGCGGCGACCATATCGGTGTCGATATAGCCCGGCGCGATCGCATTGACGGTGACGCCGAACTTTGCGCCTTCCTGCGCCAGCGCCTTGGTGAAACCATGGATGCCCGATTTGGCGGCGGCGTAATTGACCTGGCCGTATTGTCCGGCCTGCCCGTTGATCGAACCGATGTTGACGATCCGCCCCCAGCCTCGTTCGCGCATCCCGCCGAAAGTCGCCTTGGCCATGTTGAAGCACCCGCCAAGGTTGATGCGCATCACCTCGTTCCAGTCGTCGAAGCTCATCTTGTGGAGCGTGCCGTCGCGGGTGATGCCGGCGTTGTTGACCACCACATCGATCGGGCCGACCTCGGCCTCGACCTTGGCGCAGCCGTCGATGCAAGCCTGATGGTCGCCCACGTCCCAGCGGTAAGAGGCGATACCGGTGGCGTCCGAGAAGGCCTTGGCCTTGACATCGTTACCGCCGTAATTGGCGACCACGGTGAAGCCTTGTTCCCTGAGCGCGAGGCAGATCGCCTCACCGATGCCGCGGGTTCCCCCCGTCACGATCGCAACGCGTGCCATAGTCCGTCCTTCCGATGCTTTTACCTTACGGCATGCTTAGGGACGGCACTCGCAGACGGCAACCCGCCTGCGCACCCCATACGCGATCACTGCGCGGATGATCGGGAAGCTCAAGAAGCTAGAAGCGGAAGCGTGTGCCGACGTAGACGGCCTGGCCATCCTGTTTGCCATCGACGGTCGACAGCAGGCGGTCGCGCTCCTGCGAATAGCGCACCCCGGCGGTCACGTTGAGGTTGCGCCCGAGGCGGTAGCTGCCGCCGACATCGACGGTCTGTTCGCCCGCGCCTTCGAGCGTCTGCGGCGCGCGGCCCGCCTTGGCGCGCTCGTCGAGCGCGATGCTCGGGGTGAAGCGCGAATCGGACGCAGACGGCTTGCTCCCGAACTTGGCCAGATCGGGCATATCGACCTTGCGAATGTCGGAGGGCAGGACCAGCCCTTGCGCAAAGCTCTTGTACCCGCGCGAGACGCCGAGGCTATAGGCGACCGGCGCGATCCGCATCGGGCCCACCCCGGTTTCGGCCTCGGCCAGCGGCGAGCGCACCGAAATCGCCTGCGCGTT
>JANOOJ010000239.1:0-5948 GCA_031421295.1 Novosphingobium sp. | reverse complement strand
ATCGCCTTGGCGATGTTCTGCAGCAGCACGGTCTTGCCGGTGCGCGGCGGCGCGACGATCAGCGCGCGCTGGCCCTTGCCCTGCGGTGAAATGATGTCGATTACCCGCGCCGACTTGTCCTTGACGGTCGGGTCGATCGTGTCGAGGCTCAGCTTCTCGTCGGGGTAAAGCGGGGTCAAATTGTCGAAATTGACCCGGTGGCGCACCGCCTCGGGATCGTCGAAATTGACGCTGATCAGCTTGTTGATCGCGAAATAGCGTTCGCCGTCCTTGGGTGCGCGGACCTCGCCCTCGACCGTGTCGCCGGTGCGCAGGCCCCATTTGCGGACCTGGTTGGGCGAGACATAGATGTCGTCGGGTCCGGCGAGGTAGTTCGCCTCGGGGCTGCGGAGGAAGCCGAAGCCGTCGCTCAGCACTTCGATCGTGCCGATCCCGAGGATTTCCTCGCCGTCCTCGGCGACTTCCTTGAGGATGCCGAACATGATGTCCTGGCGGCGCAGCGTCGATGCGCCTTCGACCCCCAGCTCTTCGGCCATTTCGACCAGCTCGGCGGGGGTTTTCTTCTTGAGTTCTTTGAGATGCATGTCGGGTGTTCCGGAAACTTGGGTGGTAAATGGCCGGCGGGCGATTGGGCTTGGGGAAAGCGCACCCGGTCGCGTCAAACGCACGACCAATTGCCGATGAGAATTGCGCAACTATGCCGGGACCGAAGCCAAGTCAACGACTAGACGTCGTTCCCGACTCGACCGGGGACCGCTGGCCGCTTGGTCGTACCGAGAGGGCAGCGATCCCCGCTTTCGCGGGGATGACGGGAGATCAGAACGGCTTGACGATCACCATAACGACGATCAGCGCGGCAGCGATCCCGGGCACTTCGTTGATCAGCCGCAGCTGCTTTCCGCTAAGCCGCCGCTCGCCGCGTGCCAGCGCCTTGGCATAGCCTGCCATCCAGACGTGATATGCGGTCAGGCCGAGCACCAGCGCCAGCTTGGCATGGAACCACCCTTGCCCAAAAGCCCCGATGCTCAACGCCAGCACCAGCCCCAGCGTCCAGGCGACGACCAGCGAAGGCCACAGGATGATCCTGAGCAGCTTGGCCTCGCGCTCGATCCACAGCGCATTCTCGGGCGAGCCCGCCGCGCATTCCTGATGATAGACGAAGAACCGCGGCAGCATGAACAACCCCGCCATCCAGAAGATCACGAAGATCACGTGTCCGGCCTTGAGCCAGAGATAGGTCATGCTGAGCGCCTGTTGCATGGGGTCGTCATAGCCTATCGGCTCCACCCGCGCACCACGCCAAGCAGTTGCTCGACATGCTCGATCGGCGTGAACTGGCCGATGCCGTGGCCGAGGTTGAAGACGTGCGGGCGGTCGGCGAAGGCATCGAGCACCCGGATCGCTTGCCGCTCGAGCTCGGCCCCGCCCGCGAGCAACAGCAGCGGATCGAGATTACCTTGGACGGGCATACCCGCCGGCAGCGCCTTCGCGGCCCATAGCGGATCGATGGTCTCATCGATCCCTATCGCGTGCACCCTTGTCTCGCGCGCATAAGCGGGGAGCTTCTCGCCCGCGCCCTTGGGAAAGCCGATCACCGGCACGTCGGGAAAGCGCCGCTTGAGCGCCGACACAATCGCGGCGTTGGGCGCGATCACCCAGCGCTCGAACTCGGTCGGCGCAAGACTGCCAGCCCAACTATCGAACAGCTGCACCGCTTCGGCCCCGGCGGCGATCTGGCCAGCGAGATAGTCGATCGTTACCGCCACAATCGCATCGATGATCGCCTGGAACGCCGTCGGGTCGCGATAGGCCATTGCCCGGGTCTCATGCTGGTCGCGGCTGCCCTCGCCCGCGACCATATAGGTCGCCACCGTCCAGGGAGACCCTGCAAAGCCCAGTAGCGTCCGTCCAGCGCCCAGTCCGGCCTTGACCTTGGCCACGGTCGCATAGATCGGCGCAAGGCGCTCAGGGACGGCGTGGAGGCTCTCCAGCGCGGCATCCACCAACCGGGGCGACAGGCGCGGTCCTTCGCCGGTGAGGAACTCGAGATCCTGCCCCATCGCATAGGGAACGATCAGGATGTCCGAAAACAGGATCGCCCCGTCGAAGCCGAAGCGCCGGATCGGTTGAAGCGTGATCTCGGCTGCGGCATCGGCATCATAGACCAGCGCCAGGAATCCGCCCTTTTCGGCGCGCAAGGCGCGGTACTCGGGCAGATAGCGACCCGCCTGGCGCATCAGCCAGATCGGACGCTGGACCGCATTTTCCCCGCGCAGGGTGCGCAGGAGGAGTCCTGACATCGCGTAAGTCCAATCAATAACAAGAAATTTTATAAAAGGATTCTGTAGGTAGTTGGTCGGTGGATAGCGGGCACAGCCGCGCCTTGCCGGATTTGTGCCGGGGTGAACAGGGGGAAGCCGCAGCCGAATCGCATGGCGCGCGCGTCAAGCACTGCTTATCCCTGCTATCCCCAGCCTGTGGGGAACGCTGTCCCCATGTCCACAAGTCCCCCATCCGAATCGGGTCAGTGGGCAGCGATTGCCCCGCAAAACTTGTCCGCGCATTGCTCCCGTGGTTTATGCCGGGAACTGTCCACAGGCTGCTGAAAGCATCGCTTCCTTGCCCACCACCCGGCTTCATCTCCACCTGCTTTCGGATTCGACCGGCGAGACGCTGGAGATGATCGCCAAGGCGGCGCTGGCGCAATTCGACGATGCCGATGTGATCCGGCATTTCTGGCCAATGGTCCGCTCGCAGCAGCACCTCGACCGGATCCTCGCCGACATCGCCGCCAATCCGGGGCTGGTGCTGTTCACGCTGGTCAACCACGATACCCGCGCCCGGCTGGAGGATCGCTGCCGCGCGCTGGGCTTGCCGGTGATCCCGGCGCTCGATGCGGTGACCGATGCGCTCGAAGCCGTGCTCGGCCAGCAGGCGCAGGCGCGCCCCGGCCGCCAGCACGCGATGGACGAGGCCTATTTTGCGCGGGTCGAGGCGATTCAGTTCACGATCGCGCACGACGACGGCGTAGGTCACGAGGACTGGGAGCAGGCCGATATCGTGCTGGCGGGGGTGTCGCGCAGCTCGAAGACCCCGACCAGTATCTACCTTGCCAATCGCGGTTATCGCACCGCCAATATCCCGATCGTGGTGGAAAGCCCGCCCCCCCCGGCGCTGTTCGGGCTCAGGCATCCGCTGGTGGTCGGGCTGACCACCGCGACCGAGCGGCTGATCCAGGTGCGCCGCAACCGCTTGCTGTCGCTCGGCCAGGCGCCGGAGACCGCCTATGTCGATGCGGAGCGGGTCACCAAAGAAGTGCAATATGCCCGCCGGATGTTCGCCGACAACGGCTGGCCGGTGATCGACGTGACGCGCCGCTCGATCGAGGAAACGGCGGCGGCGATCATCAACCTCTACAACGAACGCCAGACTGCTGCCGGGGATAGCGCCGCCTGATGCTGGTGCTCGCCTCGCAAAGCGCATCGCGCCGGGCGATGCTGGAGGCGGCGGGAGTGGCGTTTAACGCCCAGCCCGCTGCGGTGGATGAGCGGGCGGTAGAGGCCGGGCTGGGTTCGGCCTCGCCCCTCGAAGTTGCGCTGGCGCTGGCCGAGGCAAAGGCACTTGCGATCTCGCTGCAGAACCCCGGGGCACTTGTGCTGGGGAGCGACTCGCTGGTCGAGGTCGCGGGCCGCCGGTTCGACAAGCCGCGCACCGTCGAGGATGCCGCCGATCATTTGCGTCAGTTCTCCGGGCAGGTCATGCAGCTTCACAGTGCCGCTGCGCTGGCGCGCGACGGGGTGACGCTGTGGCGTCACCCCGATAGCGCGGAATTGCGCGTTCGCGTGCTTTCGGACGACTTCATTGCCCGCTATCTGGCGGTGGAATGGCCGGCGGTCAGCGGCTGCGTCGGGGTGTTCCGGATCGAGGGGCTGGGGGTGCAATTGTTCGAGGGGCTGGCAGGAAGCCACTTCACCGTGCTGGGCATGCCGCTGCTGGCGGTGCTGGCCGCGCTTCGCGAGCATGGCGAGCTCAGGGCATGAGCAGACCCTATGCCGAAGTGATCGGCGATCCGATTGCACAGTCGAAATCGCCGTTGATCCACAATTTCTGGCTCGGGAAGCTGGGCATCGATGCCGAGTATCGGGCGTATCATGTCGCGTCAGACGGTCTGGCGGATTACCTTGCCGAACGCCGCGCCGATCCGGAGTGGCGCGGCTGCAATGTGACGATGCCGCACAAACAGGCCGTGATGCCGATGCTCGACAAGCTCGATCCGGCTGCCGCAATGATCGGCGCGATCAACACGGTGGTGCGTGAAGCTGATGGCTTGCTCACTGGCTACAACACCGACGCGGCCGGGTTCGTCGAACCGTTGCAGGCGCTGCTGGACCAGAAACACCTGTTTCGCATGGCACGGATAATCGGCGCAGGGGGCGCGGCGCGGGCGATTGTCGCGGCGCTTTCGCGGCAGGGGTTTGTGCTGGTGCTGGCGGCGCGCGATCCGGCCAAGGCGCAGGCACTGCTGGGGGAGCTGGCCAGCGGGACCGATCATCATGCTATCGATCTTGCGCATTTCGCATCGACGACCGAGTTTGCCTTTGACGACCGCGAGGGGGTACTCGATCTCATTATCAACGCCAGCCCGCTCGGTATGGCGGGGCAACCGGCGCTGACGTTCGATTTCTCGCATGTCCCGCCGGGCAGCATGGTCTATGACATAGTGACCGATCCGCTGGAGACCCCCTTGCTGGCTGAAGCGCGCCGCCTTGGACTGTGCACCATCGATGGCCTCGCGATGCTCGTTGGGCAGGCCGCCGCCGCGTTCGAGATGTTATTCGGCCAACCCGCCCCGCGCGAGCACGATTCCGAGTTGCGCGCGTTGCTCGCGTTGCTCGCGTCATGACCAAACCCTTCATACGTCCGTTCGTTCTGGGCCTGACCGGCTCGATCGGCATGGGCAAGTCGGCGGTCGCGGCGATGTTTCAGGGACTCGGCGTGCCGGTGTTCGATGCCGACGCGGCGGTGCATCAATTGCAAGGTCCCGGCGGCGCGCTGCTCGGTGCGATTGAAACCGCCTTTCCCGGCGTTGTGACCCCGCTAGGTGTCGATAGACCCCGTCTAGGTGCGGTTGTGTTCGGTGATGCCGCCGCGCTTAAAAAGCTCGAAGGTATCGTCCATCCGGCGGTCGCTGCCCTGCGCCAAACGTTCCTCGAACGGCACAAGTCCGCGCCGCTGGTGGTATTCGACATCCCGCTGCTGTTCGAAAAGGGCGGCAGCAAGCAGGTCGATGCGGTGCTGGTGGTCTCCGCCTCGGCCGAAGCGCAGCGGGCGCGGGTGCTCGCCCGACCGGGTATGACGCTGGAAAAGTTCGAGAAGATCCTGGGCCTGCAAGTGGCCGATGCCGACAAGCGCGCACGCGCCGATCATGTCATCGATACCGGCACCTCGCTCGCCGAAACGCGCCATGCGGTGCAGCGGCTCGTGCATCGGCTAACTGGCACCGAATAAAGCCGCGCAGACCCCTTGCCACCCGGCCCGTGCGGGGCGATATGAATCGTAATGCGCGAGATTATCTTCGACACCGAAACCACCGGCCTTGATCCCAAGACCGGTGACCGGCTGGTCGAAATCGGCTGCATCGAGATGGTCAACCGGGTGACGACCGGCGAGATATTCCACGCTTACTGCAATCCCGACCGTTCGATGCCGGCGCAGGCCGAGGCGGTGCATGGTCTGTCCGAGACTTTTCTCGCCGACAAGCTGCGGTTTCACGAACATGCCGCCGCACTGCTCGATTTCATCGGCGACGATCCGCTGGTCGCGCATAACGCCGGGTTCGATTTCGCCTTCCTCAACGCCGAGCTGGAAATCTGCGGGCTGGAGCCGATCAGTCGCAGCCGGATGGTCGATACGATCGCGCTGGCCAAGGTGCGCCATCCCGGGGCCAA
>JANOOJ010000238.1:0-10151 GCA_031421295.1 Novosphingobium sp. | reverse complement strand
GCGCATTCCCGAAGGCGCGGGCAAGCTGGTGATCCTCGAGGGCGTCTATTCGATGCTGGGGGACATCGCCCCGCTCAAGGAGATGGTCCGCGTCGCCAAGGAGAACGGCGCGATGGTGCTGGTCGACGAGGCGCATTCGATGGGCTTCATCGGGCCGAATGGCAGGGGCGTCGCCGAGGATCAGGGCGTGCTGGACGAGGTCGACTTCGTGATCGGCACTTTTTCCAAAAGCGTCGGAACGGTCTGCGGCTTCTGCGTTTCCAACCACCCGAAGTTCGAAATCATGCGTCTGGTGTGCCGGCCCTATGTGTTCACCGCCAGTCTCCCGCCCTCCGTGGTAGCGACCGCCGCGACCTCGATCCGCAAGCTGATGCACGGTTCCAACAAGCGCGCGCATCTGTGGGAGAATTCCAAGGTCCTGCACAAGGGCCTGAAAGAGCGTGGCTTCCAGCTCGGTACCGAGACTCCGCAGTCGGCGATCATCGCGGTGATCATGCCCGATCTGGAACGCGGCGCGGCGATGTGGGAGGCGCTGCTTAAGGAAGGCCTTTACGTCAACCTTGCACGGCCCCCGGCAACCCCGGCCAACATGACGCTGCTGCGCTGCTCGCTCTGCGCCGAGCATACGGCAGAGCAGGTCGAGACGATCCTCGGCATGTTCGAGCGCGCCGGGAAAGCGGTCGGGATCATCTGATGGGCCGCCTCACCGGCAAGCGCGCGGTGATTACCGGGGCGGCGCAGGGGATCGGCAAGGCGATTGCGGAGCGGTTTGCCGCCGAGGGGGCGAGCCTGCTGCTGGCCGATATCGATGGCGCGCGCGTCGAACAGCTGGCGCGCGAGCTTGGCCAGGCCTCGATCCGGATCGACGTGTCGCGCAAGGCGGAAATCGACCGGCTGTTTGCCGAAGTCGAAGCGCGCTGGGGCTCGCTCGACATCCTCGTCAACAACGCCGGGGTTACCCACGCGGCGGAACTGGCCGAGCTGACCGAGGACGATTTCGACCGGGTCTTCGCCACCAATCTCAAATCGGCGTTATGGGCAACCCAGCACGCCGGGCGGTTGATGCAGCCGGGCAGCGCCATCGTGAACATGTCCTCGGTCAACGCCGTGCTCGCGATCCCCAACCAGATTCCCTACGCGATTTCCAAAGGCGCGATGAAGCAGCTGACCAATGTCACCGCGCTCGCGCTCGCGCCCAAGGGCATCCGCGTCAACGCGATCGGCCCGGGCTCGATTCTGACCGAAATGCTCGCCGGAATCATGACCGACCGCGCGGCGGAGGAGCGCATCCTCAGCCGCACCCCCTTGGGCCGCTGCGGCGAACCCGAGGAAATCGCCGCCGTCGCGCTGTTCCTGGCCAGCGACGAGAGCAGCTATATGACCGGGCAGACAATCTACCCCGACGGCGGGCGGCTCGGGCTGAATTATACGGTGGCGGTGGCGAAAGGTTGACTGACTATCCGTGAGACACAACGTCGATAAACGCGTTCACGCACGCAGGGCGGAGATGCGAGTGGTTTTACCGCTGATAACAAAATATTTATCCTGCAAAGTTGAATTTGCTAAAAATGCAGGATAAGAGCGTTGAATGGCGAAACGGGTCCGCCCTTTCAGCGACGAACAAGCGCGGGCGCTGGTCAATCTGCGCCCCCGCTACGAGGCGCTGATCGAGGCCGAACAAGGCCTGGCGCGCCTGCCCTACAATCTGGTTCGAAAGCGCGTCGGCGGGCGCGAATATCTTTACGAAGCGATCGACCGGGCGAACAATGGCAAGAGCCTCGGCCCGATGTCGCCCGAACTTGAGCGGCAACTGGCCGACTACCAAGCGACCAAGCAAGACCTCCAGAACCGGCGCACCACGGCGCTCGGGCTGGTCGGCGAGATCGGCCGCATGGCTCGCCCGCTGCGCCTCCCCATGCTGTCGAGCGCTGCCGGGGAATTGTTGCGTGAACTCGATCGGCGAGAACTGCTCGGCGGAACGCTGCTCGTCGTCGGCACCAATTGCTTGCCGGCCTACGCGCTCGAGGCGGGCGGCACGATCGACGATGCTCCCGACGAAACCGAGGATTTCGATCTGGCCTGGATTGCCGAGGCCCAAGCCGAGGAAACTGCTCTGTGGACGGCGTTAAAGGCCGTCGATCCGACGTTCACCGTCAATACCGAGCGGGAATTCCAAGCACGCAATGCACAGGCCTATGAAGTCGAGCTGCTGGTCGCGCCGTCGAGAGCGACGACAATGCACCGGCGCGAACAACCTCGGCCGGTGCCGCTGGCCGAACAGGAATGGCTGTTGCCCGGTCGGCGTGTCGATCAAGTGGTGCCCTGCCGTGACGGCACCGCGGCGCGGCTGGTGGTTCCGGATCCGCGTTGGTTCGCGCTCCACAAGCTCTGGCTGTCGGAGAAGCCGACGCGCAATCCGCTCAAACGCCCGAAGGACCGCAAGCAGGGTCTCGCATTGCTCGACACGGTGGCCGAGGCAATGCCGCACTATCCGCTCGATACCAGGTTCGTGGCGGAACTGCCGGAGGAGCTGCTGCCGATGTGGCGAGAGTGGAACGATTCGAGAAGTGGGCCATGACGACTGAAGTTGAATGCATCTGGTGTCCTAGCCATGAAGCCCGATCACTTGAGCACATCGCCCCAGACTCATTGGGATGCCCGCCAGAATTTGTCTTGCGAGAGGGTGTTTGCGAGGATTGCAATCGACGCCATGGGAGGCTTGATCGCGCATTGCTCGTGCCGTTCGAGATTATCACGGTCGTGAAGGGGATTCCTAGAAAGAAAGGTAAAAGGCCGACGGTCGATGGCTTCTCCTCCATTTCAAGCAGCTACGACGAAAATGGACCTCGATTTCATATAAACCGCGAGAAGTTCGATATCGCGCCGGAAGGCGGGAAGCGATTGAAAGGCATCACGAAGGACGACCCGATAAGCGGATTTCGGGTGACCAACCTCGACGATGGCAAAACGCAGATCACTTACAATCAAGAGCTTAGATTTGGGAGAGATGCAGTACGAGGTCTGTTCAAAATCGCGATTGAAAGCATAGCATATTTTGAAGGACTAGACGCTGCTCGGGACCCCGATCTCGATGCTGTGAAGGCTTTTGTAACAAAGGGAACCGGAGATTTTCGGGCGATGCTTATGCCTGACCCCAGTGAGGCATATGAAAGCTACTTTGTTCCATGCTTTCGCTCAGAAAAAGGTCGCCGCGCGGTAGGAATGACCGTACTTGGCATCGGCTTTGTTTGCGACTTCGACCCGGAATTTCGTCTAATCAGCCAGCTATTGCACGCAGCAAAACTTGAAGGAATCCATGGCCAGGTTATCCCAAACTGGCCCAAAAATCTGTGGCGGAAGAACAATGCCATGTAGGTCTGGGAGAGCGCTGGATCAAACCCCCAGCCCGCCCTCACCCTGCGCCGCCTTCGCCCGCTTGAACCCCTCGCGCTGGCTGAGCCGCTTGAAATACGCCGCCATCTCCTCCGGCACCTGTTCCTCAAGCCCGATCGACAGCGCCAGCATCACTGCGTAGCCGACCGAAATATCGGCCATGGTGAAGCGCGCCGCGCAGGCGAATTCGTCACCCATCAGCTTGGCCGCATTGTGCAGCCTTGCGCCGAACCATTGGGCGTAGTCTTCGGCGGCCTGTGCCACGCGGCGCTCGGGCGGTTCGAGCCTTGTGTAGCGCAAATGGATCGTCTGCGGGAAGGTCAGCGTCGCTTCGCCCATGTGGAGGAAGTTGAGGTAGCTGGCATAGGCGGGCTCGTCCGGCGCGACCGCCAGTTCGCTTGGCCCGAACCGCGTAGCGAGGAAGTGGGGGATCGCGGCGCTTTCGGTCATCAGCCGGCCATCGGCGATCAGCGCCGGAACGGTGCCGAGCGGGTTGATCTCGCGGTAGCCCTCGACCCTGGCGCGCGGCGGGAAGGGCATGACCTCCAGCTCGTAGGGCAGCCCCAGCTCCTCCAGCGCCCATAGCGCGCGGAACGAGCGGGCATCGCGGCAGTGGTAGAGTTTGAGGCTCATGCTGGTACCGTCAGCGTCGCGGTGGCGCACTTTGCATCGGCTTCGGTGCCGCCGCCGCCCAGCATCGTCGCGGCGATAAACCCACCGACCACCAGCACCACGAAGCCCACGGTGACGAGGCCGAGATATTTGTCGATGAACGCCTTGATCGGTGCGCCGAACAAGCGAAATAACACGCCGACGATCAGGAAGCTGATGCTGCGGCTGACGATGCTCGCGCCGATGAAGATCAGCAGCGGCATGCCGATGAACCCGGCGGTGATGGTCAGCAGCTTGAACGGGATCGGGGTGGCGCCCTTGATCATGATGATCTCGGCCCCGTATTCGCGCAGATAGCAGGCTGCCCTAGGGAAGCTCTCGGTCAGACCGAGCCATGCGAGCAATTGGGTGCCGACGCTTTCGTAGAGGAAATAGCCGATCGCATAGCCGAGCAATCCGCCCAGCACCGAGGTCAGCGTGGCGATCACCGCAAAGCGGATCGCGCGTTTCGGCTCGGCCAGGCACATCAGCCCGAGCAGCGGATGCGGCGGGATCGGGAAGAAGCTCGCCTCGACGAAGGCGAACAGCGCCAGCCACCATTCGGCGTGGCGATGCGCGGCCTTGGCCATGGTCCAGTCGTAGAGGCGGCGCAGCATCGGTCGTGGCTCTCCCTTGAAATCGAGGGGGCTTGCTTAGGGGTGGGCGGGAACCGCCGCAAGCAACGCCTGATAACCAATTTGGTTCTTTTATCTTGACATCGTCACGCTGTTTGGTTAGACAACGGGAAGATCGCGATAGACCGATTCGAGAGAGCGGCCTTCGACTTCACCCCAAATTCGGAACTTATCATGGGCAAGACGACTCAGACGTCGCCGGGCGACGCTGCATTGCCTGGCGCGAGGCCAAAGCGTTTCAACAAGAAGAAGACCCTGTGGATCACCCCGCAACTGCTCGTCGAAGAAGATGGCCCGGTCAACACGCATTGGCGCACCTTCTTTCTCGATGCCCTTGTGGCGACCTCGAATGTCACGGCAGCGTGCAAAACAGCTGGCGTTGCGACCAGTCGCGCCTACCAGACCCGGCAGGGCGATCCGGCGTTTGCGGCGCAATGGCAGTCTGCGCTGGTGCAGGGCTATGACCACCTCGAAATGGAGCTGCTCGCCTATCTGCGCAATCCCGATCCGGATGTGAAGATGGACGTCGCCGGAGCGATCCGGCTGCTGACCATGCACCGTGAAACCGTGGCGCGTCAGCGCGCGGTGGATGACCGCCGCAGCGAGCGCGAAGTGCTCGAATCGCTCGACGCAATGATCGAGGCCATGCGTCAGCGGCGTTTGGCCAACACCGTGACAGTAGCCCTGCCCTCGCCCGATCGTGGCCAGGACATATAATGGAGCCGAAGCGCACCGGCGGCGGTGCTTTACTGGCGGACTTCTCGCCGGAAGAACGCTGGGCAGAGCTGGAGTGCCTGAGCGACGCCCAGCGCCGGGCCATGCCCACCCGCTGGCATCACTGGGCGCATCCGGGACAGGTGCCACCGCCCGGTCACTGGTCGACCTGGCTGATCATGGCGGGTCGCGGCTTTGGCAAGACCCGCGCGGGTGCGGAATGGGTGCGGTTCATTGCCGAAGAAGCGCCTGCCGCGCGCATCGCGCTCGTCGCCGCCTCGCTGGGCGAAGCACGGACGATTATGGTGGAGGGCGACAGTGGTCTCCTGGCCATTGCCCCGCCGGCCAATCGTCCGCGGTTTGAGCCGTCGCGGCGGCTTTTGACCTGGCCAAACGGAGCGCAGGCCATGCTCTATTCTGCCGGGGAGCCGGAAAGTCTGCGCGGCCCCCAGCACAGTCACGCGTGGTGCGACGAAATCGCCAAGTGGGATAACGCCAGTGGCCGGGCCATCGCCACATGGGACAACCTCCAGCTTGGAATGCGGCTCGGACAGCAGCCCCAAGTTGTCGCCACCACCACGCCGCGTGCGGTGCCGCTTGTAAGACGGCTGCTTGGGGCCGGTGAAGCTGCTGTGACGCGGGGCGCGTCGCGCGAGAACGCCAATCACCTTGCCGAAGGCTTTCTGGCCGCAATGAAGCGTCAGTTCGGCCAATCGCTGCTCGGGCGGCAAGAGCTGGACGGCGAGTTGATCGCCGAAATAGAGGGCGGGCTGTGGACCCGCACCATGTTTGAGACGTGCCGCGAACTCGCCGCATCCTCGCCGCCCGCGCGCATTGTGATCGGGGTCGATCCCCCGGCCTCGGCGCAGGGCGATGCCTGCGGGATCGTGGTGGTGGCGCTGGGCGAGGACGGGCTGGCGCGGGTGCTCGCCGATGCCTCGGTGACCCGGCCCAGCCCCGAACGCTGGGCCCGCGCGGTGGCGCAGGCCGCGCGGGTGTGGAACGCCGACCGGGTGATCGCCGAAGCCAACCAGGGCGGGGCGATGGTCGCCAGCGTGCTGCGCGCCGCCGATATTTCGCTGCCACTCAAGCTGGTCCATGCGCGGACCGGCAAGGTCGCCCGCGCCGAGCCGGTCGCCGCGCTTTACGAGGCGGGCCGGGTGCGTCACGCCGGCCAGTTCCCGGCGCTGGAGGATGAGCTCTGCGGCTTGCTCGCGGGCGGCGGCTACGCTGGCCCCGGCCGCTCGCCCGACCGGGCCGATGCGTTGGTCTGGGCGCTGACCGAGCTGATGCTGGGGCGCAAAGTCCAGCCAAGGGTGTGGCTGGCGTAGCCGGCAAATCGCGTCGCCCCCGCGAAAGCGGGGACCGCTGGCCGCATTAAACTAGGTCGCGCAATGCGGCCAGCGGTCCCGGATCAAGTCCGGGACGACGTATGCAACGGAGCTCATTTATGTCCTTCCTCACCACCCTCGTCGCCGCCTTCAAGGGCGGGAGCGAGCGCGTGCCTTTGGCGCGCAATTTTACCTCGCCGTGGGTGTTTGCCGATGCGGCGAGCGCGCGGGCACCGTTCGAATACAATGGCGCGGTCAAGCGCGCCTATCTCGACAATCCGGTGGCGCAGCGCGCGGTGCGGCTGGTGGCCGAGGGGATCGGCAGCGCGTCGCTGCTGCCCGCCGATCCCAAGCTCACCGCCCTGATCGGTGCGACCAGCGGCGGGCAGGCGTTGCTCGAAACACTCGCGGCGCAGTTGCTGCTCCACGGCAATGCCTATGTCCAGGTGATCAAGGACGGCAAGGGCCGCCCGGTCGAACTCTTCGCGCTGCGGCCCGAACGGGTGAGCGTGATCGCCGGGGCCGACGGCTGGCCCAGCGCCTATGCCTACAAGGTCGGCGAGCGGGCGTTGACGATCCCGCTGACCGATGAGGACGCTTCGCCCAATCTGATCCACATCCGCCACTTCCATCCCACCGACGACCATTATGGCGCGGGCTGCCTCGCTGCGGCGGACCAGGCAGTGGCGATCCACAACGCAGCGGCGAACTGGAACCGTTCGCTGCTCGAGAATGCGGCGCGGCCATCGGGCGCGCTGGTCTATGACAATGGCGATGCGAACGGGCTGTCGGGCGAACAGTTCGACCGGCTCAAGGCCGAGCTCACCCGCGCCTTCTCGGGGATGGACAACGCCGGGCGGCCGATGCTGCTCGAAGGCGGGCTTAAGTGGCAGAGCCTCAGCCTGTCGCCCGCCGACATGGATTTCGCGACGCTGAAAGCGGCGGCGGCACGCGATATTGCGCTGGCTTTCGGGGTCCCGCCGATGCTGCTCGGGCTGCCGGGGGACGCGACCTACGCCAATTACCGCGAGGCCAACCGCGCGCTGTGGCGGCTGACGTTGCTGCCGCTCGCCACCAAATTGCTCGCCGCGCTGGGGGAGGGACTGGCGACGTGGTTTCCAGACGCCGCGCTGGCGATCGACCTCGACCGGATTCCCGCGCTGGCCGAGGACCGCGAGCGGCTGTGGGCGCAGGTCAGCGCCGCCGCCTTCCTCTCGGATGAGGAAAAGCGCGAATTGCTTGGCTTGAAGCTTTCGGAGAACAAATCATGAACCGTGAGGATATGCTGGCCGGACTGGTCGCGCAGGTTGCGAGCGCCAAGGGCTTTGGGGCCGGCGATCTGGTGACGATACGCGCAGTGATCGAGGAAGCCAGCGAGCTGGGCGCGAGCCGCGTACTGGCCCGCATGGGGCTGGCCGATCCCGAGGCGCAGGAGGATCTCTCCGAGCTGCGCCAGCTGCTCCAGGCGTGGCGCGATGCCAAGGCCAGTGCATGGAAAGCTGCGGTCGGCTGGGTGGTGCGCGGGCTATTGGCACTGATGCTGGTCGGCCTCGCCTATCGCCTCGGCGTCGCGGGCCTGCTCAAATGAGGCTCGCGGGCTATGCCGCGCTGTTCGACAAGGTTGATGCCGGGCGCGACACCATTCGTCCCGGCGCTTTCGTCCGCACGCTGGCGGCGCGGCAAGACCCGCTGCCGCTCTATTGGCAGCACCGTCCCGACCAGCGGATCGGCTGGGTCGAACGCGCCGTCGAGGACACCCGCGGCCTGCGCGTCATTGCCAGCATCGACAACCCCGATGGCGGCGCGGCGGCAGCATTGCGGCGCGGCACGGTAACCGGGCTCAGCTTCGGCTACCGCGCGCGCCGCTTCACCCGCGACCAGTCCGGGCGGCAGCTGTCCGACGTCGAACTGTTCGAGGTCAGCCTCGTCACCCACCCGATGCAGCACGCCGCGCGGGTGCATTTGATCACCAAATCCCCAACCGAAAGGTAATTGCCCATGGATACCGTTACCACGATCCCCAATGCCGTCCTCACCGATCCGCTCGGGGCCTCGTTCGATATCGTCGCGCGCCAAGACGCCGCCGAGCAGGTCATCGGCGCGTTGCGCTCGGACGTCGATGAAGTGAAGAACCGGCTCGACAAGGTCAGCCGCGCCGCCGCCCGGCCCGTGCTGTCGGGCGATGGCGCGATCAGCCCCGAACTCAAGGGCTTCGTCGATGGCTATCTGCGCCATGGTCGCGAAAGCGAGCTCAAGTCGGTCCAGGGCACGGTGCTCGGCGATGGCGGCTTTGCCGTCCCGCGCGAAATCGATGCGCTGATCGCCGCGACGCTCAAGAAGATCAGCCCGATCCGTTCGATCGCGCAGGTCGTCCAGACCGGCACGGCCGGCTATCGCAAGCTGATCACCACCGGTTCCACTGCCTCGGGCTGGGTCAGCGAAGTCGCCGCGCGGCCGATTACCAATACGCCGACCTTCGTCGAAGTCGCGCCGCCGACCGGTGAGCTCTATGCCAATCCCGCCGCAAGCCAGGCGATGCTCGACGATGCCGTCTTCAACATCGAGGAATGGCTGGCGAGCGAGATCGCGATGGAATTCGCCCGGGCCGAAGGCGCGGCCTTCGTCAACGGCACCGGCACCAACCAGCCGCGGGGCTTCCTTCAGGCCCCGACCGCCAATACGAGCGACACCGTCCGCCCGTTCGGTACGCTGCAGTTCAGCGTTACCGGCAACGCCTCGACCTTCGGGACCGCGCCCGAGCTGGTGCTGATCGATCTGGTCCACGCGCTCAAGGCCGGGCATCGCCAGGGCGCGAGCTGGGTGATGAACTCGGCGACGTTGGCGCAGGTCCGCAAGTTCAAGGCAGCGGATGGCTCGTTCATCTGGCAGCCGGGGATCATGGACGGCGCTCCCGCCCGCCTGCTCGGCTACCCGGTGGTCGAAGCCGAGGACATGCCCGATGTGGCGGCCAATGCCTTCCCGATCGCCTTCGGCAATTTCCAGAACGGCTATGTGATCGCCGAACGCACCGCGACCTCGATCCTGCGCGATCCCTTCACCAACAAGCCGTTCGTCCACTTCTACGCGACCAAGCGGATTGGCGGACAGGTGCTCGACAGCGAAGCGATCAAGCTGCTCAAGATCTCGATCTAGGCGCTTAAAGCCCTCCGCCCGGAGGGGGAGGGTTGGGTGGGGGTGCTCGGCGCTTGCTATCAGGCGTGGAGCCCCCACCCCCCAACCCCTCCCGGCGGGGAGGGGAGCTGGAGTAACCCTCTCCAGCCTCCCCGCGCCCGCACCGCCCCCCCGGTGCGGGCGCATCCTTTACCCCCTGCCGTGGAAGCGGCACCAGCCCACGCCCCCGCCCGGCCACCCAGAGCATACAAACTCGTTGGGCGGCCGGGCGGGGGAGTGGGCTGGTGCCGTAAGC
>JANOOJ010000237.1:0-2571 GCA_031421295.1 Novosphingobium sp. | reverse complement strand
CCCGGCGTGGTCCGCGCCTCGCCGCTGATCGAGCAGCCGCTGCTCGCCAGCTTCAACGGACGGGTCGAGGCGATTCTGGCGCGCGGCAACACCGGCGGCGACATCGCGCAGCTCGCCCCCAAGGTCAAAATGGGCAATCTGGCCGAGGTCCAGCCCGGATCGAACAACGTCGCGGTCGGCGCGCGGCTGGCGGAAAACCTCGGCGCGCGGCCCGGCGACACGATCACGATCATCAACCCGCAAGGCCGCGCGACGCCATTTGGCACGGTCCCGCGTCAGGTCGGCTACCGGGTCGCGGCGATTTTCGAGATCGGCGTCTACGACTACGACGAAGCCTTCGTGGTCATGCCGATGGCCGATGCGCAGACGCTTCTGCTGACCGGCGATTCGGTCGGGATGATCGAGGTCAAGACCACCGACCCCGACACCGTTTCGGAGACGCTGGCACCGCTCGCCAAGCGGCTCGCCGGGCAGGCCGTGGTGACCGACTGGAAGACGATCAACGCTTCGCTGTTCGAGGCTTTGGCCGTCGAGCGGGTGGCGATGTTCGTGGTGTTGTCGATCATCGTGCTGGTCGCGGTGTTCAACATCCTCTCCAGCCTCATCATGCTGGTCCGCGCCAAAACCCGCGACATCGCGATCCTGCGGACGATGGGCGCGACGCGGCGCTCGCTGCTCAAGATATTCGTCACCGCCGGGTTCATCATCGGAGCGCTGGGGACGGTTGCCGGACTCATCCTGGGGTTCGTTTTCCTGTTTTTCCGCCAGCCGGTGGTGCGCGGGATTGAGCTGCTGACCGGACAAAACCTGTGGGATCCCTCGATCCGATTCCTGACCGAACTGCCCAGCCGCAGCGATCCGGTGGAGATCGTCACGATCAGCATCATGGCGCTGGTGTTCAGCTTCCTCGCCACGCTCTACCCCGCGTTCAAGGCGGCGAGCACCGATCCCGTCCAGGTGCTGCGTTATGAATAGTCCTGCCGAAAGACCGGTCTTTAAACTCACCGGCCTCACTCGCAGCTTCGAGCAGGGCGGGGTGCGGATCGATGTGCTGCGCGGAGTCGATCTGGAAGTCCATCCGGGCGAAATCGTCGCGTTGCTCGGTCCCTCGGGTTCGGGCAAATCGACGATGCTGCAAGCGATCGGCCTGCTCGAAGGCGGGTTCGGCGGGGTGATCGAGATCGCCGGGGCCGACGCTTCGGCGCTGTCGGGCGACGAGCGGACCACGCTGCGCCGCGATCATATCGGCTTCGTCTATCAGTTCCACCATCTGCTGGCCGATTTCAACGCGCAGGAAAATGTCGTGCTGCCGCAGCTGGTTGCGGGAACCTCACGCGCCGACGCCGATGCGCGGGCGCAGGAATTGCTCGAAGCGCTCGGCCTTGGCCAGCGGTTCGATCACCGGCCCAGCCAGCTTTCGGGCGGTGAGCAGCAGCGCGTTGCCGTGGCCCGCGCGCTGGCCAACAAGCCCGACCTCGTGCTGGCCGACGAACCCACCGGCAATCTCGACGAGGCGACCGCCGACAAGGTCCTCGGCGAATTCGTCAAGCTGGTGCGCGGCGAAGGCAGCGCGGCGCTGGTCGCCACGCATAACGAACGGCTCGCCTACAAGATGGACCGCGTGGTGCGCCTGCACGAGGGCAAGTTGGAATAGGACCGGCTTGATAGGTGTTCGCCTGCGTGCAATGGTCCGCAGCCGGAACAAGGGGCGTAACCGATGGAAGCGATCGACTGGAACGCACCCGCGACGCTGACCGAGCGCGACGACAGCGGGTCCGACTTGCATTACCATTTTCGCAAGCTGCGCGAGGGGCCGCTGGGTGAATTGGTGCGCATTGTTGCTGCCATGCCAGTGGCCGAACGTGCGCGGCTGGTGCTCGAAGTGGCCGGGGGAAAGACATTGAACGTCGGCGAGGTCCTCGCCCTGGCGCAACGCGGGGACCTGCCATGAGCGAAGCCCATACGATTGCCGATTTCACGGCCAAGCTGCCCAATGGCGAAGAGATCAGCCTGACCGACAAGCTCGGCAAGGTCCTGCTGGTGGTCAACACCGCGAGCAAATGCGGCTTTACCCCGCAATACGATGGGCTTGAGGCGCTGTGGCGCAAGCACAAGGATGCGGGCTTCGAGGTGATCGCCTTCCCGTGCAACCAGTTCGGCGCGCAGGAACCCGGCGATGCCGAGGCGATCGACAGCTTCTGCAAGGTCAACTTTGGCGTCTCGTTCCCGCTGATGGGCAAGATCGACGTCAACGGATCGGGCGCGCCGCCGCTTTACGACTGGCTCAAGTCCGAAGCCCCCGGCCTGATGGGCAGCAAATCGATCAAGTGGAACTTCACCAAGTTCCTGATCGACCGCGACGGCAAGGTGGTGCGGCGCTATGCGCCGACCGACAAGCCCGAGAGCATCGAGAAGGATATTGCGGGTTTGCTGTAGAGGCGGCGTTGCGCAGGACCCTTCGACAAGCTCAGGGTGAGCGGGGTTTGGGGGCGGCTCCCGAAGTCCGTTCGTCCTGAGCCTGTCGAAGGACCCGCGCGACGCCAAAAGCATGATGACTTAAAGCTGATCCGG
>JANOOJ010000236.1:0-2920 GCA_031421295.1 Novosphingobium sp. | reverse complement strand
TCATGCGGGGTCAGCCGCCCGTCGATCTCCCCGCCGACCACCAGATGGCCCTTTTCGATCCGCAGGAACTCCATCGCCTCCATCCCGTAAATGCCGCCGCCTTGCTGGATGACTTCGCCCTCGCACGCCGCCCAGACGGGTGCTGCATGGCTCGCTTCGACATAGATTTCAAAGGCCCGCTCGCCGCTGTAGCTGGCCGCGAGTACAAGGACCGGAATACCCGCGATCATGGCAGGAACGGTGGACATATGGCGCGGTGGCTCCGCGCCGATCAGCGCGGCGAGCACCGTTTTGGCGCAAGGACCTGCAACCGCGATCCCGGCGAAATGCTCCTGCACATTGACCACCGAGACCCGCAGCTGCGGGCAGAGATACTGGCGCACGTAAGAGATATGCGCCGCCATCCGGTCCGCTCCCCCGGTCGAACTGGTCAGCAGATAACGGTTTTCCGCCAGCCGCCAGACGGTGCCATCGTCAAATACGAAGCCGTCCTCGCGCAGCATGAAGGTATAGCGTCCGCGCCCTGTCGCCAGCTTGCTCACCGTAGTGGCGCAGACCAGTTCGAGCAGTGCAGCGGCATCGGGGCCGGAAAACTCGAACTTTGCCAGCGTTGAAACGTCGGTCATGCCTACCTTGCTGCGGACACAGCGCGCCTCGCGCAGAGCCGCCTCGGCCAATGTCTCGGACCCTTGCGGATAAGCACGCGGGCGTTCCCAATGGCCCAGCGGTTGCCAGATCGCGGCCTTGGCCCGATGGACGTCATACAGCGCCAATCGCCGCAGATGCGCGCCCGCATCGCGGGTCGATCGTCCGGCAAGCAGCCCCATGGTGACCGGCGTATAGGGCGGGCGGAAAGTGGTGAGGCCAGCCTCGGGGATCGCCACGCCCTGCCGCTCGGCCAGTCGGCCCAGCGCCGCCATATTGCCCAGCTTGCCCTGATCGGTCGCCATGCCCAGCGTGGTGTAGCGCTTCAAATGCTCGACCGACCGGTACCCCTCGGCCCAGGCCAGATCGACATCGCCCAGCGTCACATCGTTCTGGAAATCGATGAACGCCTTGCCCGGATTGGCTGGGGATGGCGCTGGTCCGATCGGTTCGGCGCTGGCTGCTGCGCCGATGGAAGTGACGTCTTGCCGCGCTGTGCCGGGGAGGAAAGCCTGGGCCGCCGCGTCCCATTCCAACGTCGCACCGCCCGCCTGCATATGCAGGTGGACCACCGGGGTGAAGCCGCCCGAAGTCACCAGCAGATCGGCCTTCCAGTGCTGCACCTCACTGCCAATCCGGGCGCTGACCTCGGCCAGATGGTGCCGCGCGCCTTTGGTGGCCAGCGGCATGGCCTCGTTGTGGACCGGAAAACTGTTCCCGGCCCCGGCGGGCGCGGGCCGGGTATCGAGGATCGCCAACACCTCTGCCCCCGCATCGCGCAAGGCCGCCGCGGTAAGGTAAGCATCGTCATTGTTCGTGGCGATCACCACGCGCTGGCCCGGCACCACGCCAAACCGGCGCAGATAGGTCCGCACCGATTGACTGAGCATCACGCCGGGGCGGTCATTATGAGCAAAGGCCAGCGGACGTTCGATCGCTCCGGTGGCCAGGATTACGCGGCCCGCGCGGACATGCCACAATCTTTGCGCCAAGCCATCGGCGGGCTTCTGACCGGGTTCGGCAAGGCGCTGGGTCAGCGTCACGAAATTGTGATCCCAATAGCCCGAAGCCGTGGTGCGCAGCAAAATGAGACCGCCAGCGGCGCGGATTCTTGCGGCAACATCCTCGGCCCAGGCGGCATCCAGATCCTGCGGGTCGCGCAGCAACGATGGCGCCAGCACCCGGTCCTGCTCCACCAGCAGCACCCGCTCTCCGGCTTCGGCAGCAGCCAGCGCAGCGCTCAGCCCCGCTGGACCCGCGCCAACCACCAGCACATCGCAGAAGGCGGCGCGCTGGGCGAACCGGTCGGGGTCCGCCTTGCTCGGGGCAGCACCAAGCCCGGCCGCGCGGCGGATGAAATATTCGTAGAACATCCAGCGCTTGGCCGAGCCGAAGAAGGTTTTGTAGTAAAATCCCGCTGGCAGCACCTTTGCGAACAGGCCGATCACCGCGCCCACATCAAGCGACAGGCTGGGCCAGCGGTTCTGGCTGCGGGCAACCAGCCCCTCATAGACGAACACATCTGTGGCGCGGGTGTTGGGTTCGGTCCGGCCCCCGGTCCCCACCGTAACCAGCGCATTAGGCTCTTCCACCCCGGCGGTCATGATCCCGCGCGAGCGGTGATATTTGAAGCTGCGAGCGACCAGTCCGATGCCATTGGCAAGCAGCGCGGCGGCCAGCGTATCGCCGGCCCGCGCCTTCAGCGCCTTGCCATCGAAGGTGAAATTGACAGTGCCGCCGGAAGAACGTGAAGGCCCGCTCATGGCAGCGCCTCCGGCCCGACTGCGCGGATTGCAGTGATTTCATGTGTCGCCCGGTGGCGGGTCATTACCAGCCACGCGCGGCAACCAAAGCTGTGACGCCATATCTCGTCATCCACCCCGCGCGGATTGGCGCGGGTGAACAGGCGCTCCATCGCCTCGCCGACGGGCGCACCGGACTGAACGACCGAATCGACCGTCCGTTCATAGGCGAACTCGATCTGCGCGCGCGGGCCGCAATGGGGGCAGTCGATCAGCAGCATATCAGCGGTGGTTCGGCATCGGGCCGACTCCGTTTTCGTCAATCGTCGCGCCGCGTTTGAAGCGATCGAGCGCGAAGGGTGCGTTCAATTCGTGGGGCTTTCCAGTCGCTAGCGTGTGGGCATAGGTCCAGCCCGAAGCCGGGGTCGCCTTGAACCCGCCATAGCACCAGCCGCCGTTGAGATAGAGGTTCGGCACCGGGGTTTCGCCGATGATCGGCGAGCCATCGAAGCTCATGTCGGTCACCCCGCCCC
>JANOOJ010000235.1:0-2733 GCA_031421295.1 Novosphingobium sp. | reverse complement strand
TCCGCCTCAAATACCGCTTCCTCGATCTGCGCCGCGAGACGCTCCACGCCAACATCATGACCCGTACGCGGGTGATCGGCGAGATGCGGCGGCGGATGGAGGGCGCGGGCTTTACCGAGTTTTCGACCCCGATCCTGACCGCCTCCAGCCCCGAGGGCGCGCGCGATTTCCTCGTCCCCAGCCGGATCCACCCGGGCAAGTTCTATGCCCTCCCGCAGGCCCCCCAGCAATACAAGCAGTTGCTGATGGTCGCCGGGTTCGACCGCTATTTCCAGATCGCCCCGTGCTTCCGCGACGAAGACCCGCGCGCCGACCGGCTGCCGGGCGAATTTTACCAGCTCGATCTGGAAATGAGCTTCGTCACCCAGGAGGAAGTCTGGGACACGATGGAGCCGGTGATGGCGGGCGTGTTCGAGGCGTTCGCAAACGGCAAGCACGTCACCCCCGCAGGCAGCTTTCCGCGCATTCCGCATGCCACGGCCATGCTCGATTATGGCAGCGACAAGCCCGATCTGCGCAACCCGTTGATCGTGCGCGATGCGACCGAAGAGTTTCGCCAGTCGGGATTCGGGCTGTTCGAAAAGATCGTCGGCGCGGGCGGCGTGGTCCGGCTGATCCCCGCACCGGGCACGGCCGAGAAGAGCCGCAAGTTCTTCGACGAGATGAACGACTGGGCGCGGGGCGAGGGCCATGCCGGGCTGGGCTATGCCACGCGCAAAGGCGGGGTGTTCGGCGGGCCAATCGCCAAGAACCACGGCGAGGAGCGGATGGCCGCGTTGTGGGACGCACTCGGGCTGGGGCCGGACGATGGCGCGTTCTTCGCGGCGGGCAAGGCGGATCAGGCGGCCAAGCTGGCGGGCCTCGCCCGCAATCGTATCGGCGAGCAACTTGCGCTGATCGATCAGGACCGGTTTGCGCTGTGCTGGATCGTCGATTTCCCGTTCTACGAATGGGACGAGGACGCCAAGAGCCTCGATTTCGCGCACAATCCGTTCTCGATGCCGCAGGGCGGAATGGACGCGCTGGCCGGACAGGACCCGCTGACGATCAAGGCGTTCCAGTACGATCTGGTGTGCAACGGCTACGAGATCGCCTCGGGGTCGATCCGCAACCAGCACCCCGATCTGATGGTCAAGGCCTTCGAACTGACGGGGCTGACCAAGGCCGATGTCGAAGACCGCTTCGGCGGCCTCTACCGCGCGTTCCAGTACGGCGCCCCGCCGCACGGCGGGATGGCGGCGGGGGTGGACCGCGTGGTGATGCTGCTGTGTGGCGCGCAGAACCTGCGCGAAATCACCCTGTTCCCGATGAACCAGCGCGCCGAGGACCTCCTGATGGGCGCACCCTCGCTGCCCGAGGCCAGGGCGCTGCGCGATCTCAGTCTGCGGGTGATCGAACCACCGAAGGGGTGATCTTGTTGGAACTGTGAGGCTGTGCTACACAGTTTCACATGAAAAACGTCACCATCGCTCTCGATGACGAAGTTCACCGCAAGGCCCGCATCCGCGCGGCCGAGCTGGGTACGTCGTTGTCGCGGCTGGTGAAGGATTATTTGAATGGATTGGCGGGGGATGGCGTTCCGCCGACTGCGGGAGTGCGGGAAATGCCGATGGCGTACAAACATGCCGAACCGGCGAAGGACGGCCCGCCGTGGCTGGTCGATGGCAAATGGGTCTACACCCGGGACGGCAAGCCCCGGCAGCCGGGCTCGATGCGGGGCAAATACCGGGACATGGACCTTGCCGACTTCGAGACGCCGCAATGGCTCATCGATATCATGGAAGGCTCGGAAGACGACCTTTCGGACCCGCTTCCCTTCGATGAATCGCAACTTACCCGGTGAAACTGCTGCTCGATACGCACGTTCTCATCTGGTGGCTGCGCGACGTGCCGGATCTCGGGTCCAGACCGCGCGCCTTGATTGCCCAAAACGACACGATCGCTTTATTCAGCCTCGTCTCGTGTTGGGAAGCAACGGTAAAGCATCGGGTCGGGAAAATGGATATGACGGGATCCGAGATGTGGCGGTCTGCAATCGAGGCTGGGTTCGAACCGGTGGGTTTGGAAGCAGCTCACATCGAAGCGCTCGAGCAGCTGCCGAAGATCGAGCGGCACCGCGATCCGTTCGATCATCTTCTCTTGGCACAGGCGGCGGTGGAAGGTGCCGCCTTGATGACACACGACCGTGCTTTGCCGCAGTACGGTGTCCCTTGTATCGGTGTTCGATGACGCGGGACCACACCCCACTTGCCAGCCACCGCGCCGTTCTCTAGGGCAAATCGCAACCCGACTTAATCTGCCGTTCACGAAGGGATACACCATGAGCGACACCGCCGACCGCGTTAAGAAGATCGTCGTCGAACACCTGGGCGCCGAAGCCGAAAAGGTCACCGAAGACGCCAGCTTCATCGACGATCTGGGTGCAGATTCGCTTGATATTGTTGAGCTTGTCATGGCGTTCGAAGAAGAATTCGGCGTCGAAATTCCCGACGATGCGGCTGAGAAGATCGGCACCGTCTCGGATGCGATCAAGTACATCAATGAGCACAAGGGCTGATCGTCCTTGGCGGCTAGACCGCGCTGTTTCACCCCCTCGCGCAAGCGAAGCGGTTTGACGGTGGCGCAGGTCTTTGACAGGCTCAGTCCCTTACCGGGCTGGGCCTGTTGCATTTGAGTTTGCGGAGAAAAGTATGCGCCGTGTTGTCGTTACCGGGCTCGGCCTGGTTACCCCGC